>JAISXD010000064.1 GCA_031270665.1 Tannerellaceae bacterium
ATTATCATAGGAAGTGGCGAGCGGCAGCCATTTGTCGAACCGGTCTTCTATCTTAAAGCGGTAATCGCCGTACGTGGGCCTGTAGCCGTTCCTGTCGGGGAAGACCCATAGCTGGGCAAACCGGAGGTCGCCGTCCGTATGGTTGTATTCACTGTGGGTTACTCCCGTTCCGGCGCTCATATACTGTGACTGTCCGCGGGTGAGCGTGTGGACGTTGCCCATACTGTCGCGGTGTGAGAGTTCGCCTGTGATAACATAGGATATGATTTCCATATTCCTGTGCGGGTGCGTATCGAATCCTTCGCCCGCCTGGACTGTATCGTCGTTCAATACGCGGAGAACCCCGAAACGGACATTGTCGGGATTGCAGTATTGGGCAAAGGAAAAATGAAAATGACTGTCCAGCCAGCCGTGTTGTCCGCGTCCCATCTTTTTACTGTCAATGTACTTAATCATAAAAATCTCCTTTTTTATATTGGTTACACACGTAGAACCACAAATATACAAGATAAATTTCATTCACACACAGCTACCTGAAAATGTGTAAGAGGGAACTCCGGCATGTTAAAATAGGCTTTTTAACGGAGAGCCTCACTCAACGGTCTTCTTTTTTTGCTATCTTCGCCCCTTTCTTCTCTTAAACAAAGACACAAAATGAAAAAAATATATTATTCCCTTCTGCTTGTTTTACTTGCTTCTTCCTGTTGGGAAACCGGTGGTATATTGCCGGATGACGGCAGGAAAGACCCTTCGGAATCAATGAAGATAAAATTTACTGTTGAAAACGGGAACGGAAATATAGTTGAGTTAATGACATTCAACCTGTTTTCGGAAACGGATTTTACGCTTCATGATTTAACGGAAGCATACGACTCTATTGTTTGGAAAGTGTCTGGCATACCGGGGAGCTTTAGCCTTTTCGGACATGAGGACAGCCGGACGGATACGTATGAAATTCATGTAGAGCAACGTAATTTATCCGCCAATCCCCTGATTTATTAATTAAAAAGCAAGAAAGATATGAAACTGACAAATGTATTGATGATGGCATTTTTTGTCCTTTGTTCCTTTGGTATAACCTCGTGTGGTGATGATGAAGGAGATACAGGCATCCCCTTGCAACCGTCAATAGACAAAATTGAAATGGAAGATGAAGGGGGTGAGATAGCAATATCCCTCAATACGGAAGATTTTATTATTGCCGGAGTAGTAGATAAAACAAATGGTAAGGATCAATATATCACCGGAGAAATTTACGCTGTAGATGGAGAATCAACCAGGTATGACGAGCGGCTTTATCTGGAAGGAATGGGGCAGTTACAGGCGGCTTGGAATGGCGGGAGTTTCTGTATTGTGAGGGATACGCCGTCCAGCTTGAAAGTAATCGTTGATGAGAAAATTACCGTAACCGCTTTCGGTTTTGCCATCATCCTGCAATCATCAAAAAATGAACGGAAAGCAATTGTGGTACGGCAAAAAGGGTCGGAGGGTTATACGTTCGATAAAATAGCCTATGCGTTGCCAAAAGCAGTTTCGGGTTTGGGAACGTATATAACCCCACTCCAAACGATACCGCCGGGAGTTTCGGGGAAATATCCGTTGTATCCTTATCATTACATCGACGATACAAGAGTGGTATCGTATTTCCGGAGTGATGAAAGGAACGCGTTTGCATGGATGGATAATGGAAAAATAGAAGTGGAAGTTCCCTCCGGGATTAAAGACAACCTGATTTATTATGATAAGACTAAGCATCCGTATGATGAGTCTACCTATCTGAAACCAGGGGATTTGGATGAAAATACAACCGTAGTTATGGATGTTCCGGCTGGAAAATCAGCATTTTATATCAAATTCAATGTACAATATCTGAATTTTCCCTATGCGTTGACACTGACGAATAATAGGACAGGCGCTAAAAAAGAGTTTAAGGGAACGTGGATAGAAGGTAGTTTTACGGGGGATTATGAAATTGTATGGATACGGTGATTTGTTTGAATAAAGAAGTGTGGAATAAATAAAAGTAGAGACGACGCCTGGCGTCTGTCTCTACTTAAATAAAAGAAACACATGAATGAAAAAATCAAAGCACGATTGGCGTGCCGTTATAGAAATCTAATATCTTGGCCCGGAAAATAAAATCATATTTGGATTGTACCTGTTCGGAGAGGCTTTGTGCGTATTTTGTCTTTGCTTCATTGTATTCGAATACCGTACTTTTTCCGGCGGCATAGCGTTCTTCTGCATAACTGAAGGCTTCTTTGCTTGCTATGACGGATTTGCCGGATGAGGCGTATTTCTCTTGTGCTGCTACTGCATTGTAATAGGCTTGCTGGATTTCTTTATACAGCACTTTCTTTGCGTTTTCTACCAACAACTCACGGTTGACGATGTTTACACGCGCCGAACGTACACTGTTGCGCACCTGAAAACGGTTGAAGACAGGGATGGAAAGGGTAAGGCCTATCATTTGCTGTGAATTGTCGCTGAATTGGTTGCTGAAACTTCTGTTTGCCTCGTTTCCTACCAGGCCCGAATAAAAGTAATAATAGCTCGAACTGTATCCGGCGCTCAGGTTCAGTTGCGGGAAATAATCGGCCTGCGCCACTTTGAGTTGTTTCTTCTGGCTTTCGAGCAGATACTCCTGTTCCTTGATTTGCGGTTTGACGGCAACGGCGTTGTTATAGATGTTTTCCGGCGGGAGGATGCTTCCCATATAGGTTTCCACCGCATCATCCGGGGAGGGGGCCTGTATTTCAAAGTTTGTAGCTTCGCGTTCCAGTTCGAGGCTTTGCTGTAAGTCTAATAGGGCTAAATTCACATTGTTGTTGGCCTCGGTCAGACTGACTTCATCTTTTGCCAGCTGGGCTTTGATGTCGTATAGCTGTGAAAGCGGCGCCTTACCCGCATGCACGAGGGCTTCCGTACGTGCAACCTGTTGGTTGGCGAGTTCTACCTGCAATCGGGCAATTTTCAATATCTCTTTATTATAAAGCACCTGTATGTAGTAGGAGGCGATATTGATAGCCAAAGCATCCTTTGCTTTTTCAAGAGAGGCCATAGCGGCCTGCAGATTGAGTTTCTTTGCCGCTATATCATTGGGTATTCTCAATCCGTCGAACACCGGCATCTGTATCTGCGCCCCGAAAGACGTATTTGACCCATTGCGGCTGCTGATTGTCCCGTCGGCGCTCTGTATGCGGCCAAAGCTGAAATTCTGGCCAACAGAGGCATTTAAATTGGGTAGCCAACTGTTTTTACTGGTATTGGCGGCAATTTTACTTAGTTGCTGTTGCTGTTCCTGCTGTTTCAGGTCGATATTATGTTCGATGGCATACCGGATACATTCTTCCAATGTCCATTGCCTGGTTTGCGCCTGTAAAGACGGAACAACAAACATGAAAGCCATCCCTCCCAAAATCCCCCTCAGAAGAATCTTTATATTCATTATATCATCTCTTTTCATATACGTTTATTTCTTACTTGCCTCGACAACGGCGCCGCGTATCTTGTCATTTGTTGTTAATCCTTCCCGTATCTCAAGCTTAATGCCATCAGACAGGCCGGTCTTTATGGCATATTTCTCAAATACCTGTTCGGGCTTTTCCTGTTTGACCAGTTGTACGAAAGCCGAATCGCCGATAAACTCTACGGTGCTTTCGGGAAGAGTCAACACATTTTCTGCCCGTTTCAACACGATTTCTGCATTGGCGCTGTAGCCGGCGCGGATAAAAGCATCTTCGGGGATAGTCACCGCCGCTTTAATCTCAAATTGAATAGCGCCGTTCTTTTCTACTCCTTTGGGAGAAACATATTCCAGCATGGCGTCAAAAACCCGGCTTTCCATAGCTCCGATCGTTAATTTAATCGGCATCCCTTCGTTAATGCGCCCGATTTCCGTTTCGTCTACGTTTCCTCTGAAAATGAGGTCATTCATGTTTGCTACCGATGCAATCGTCGTTCCATCGTTAAAATTGTTCGACTGGATAACCGAATTACCTACCTTTACAGGGACGTCTAATATCATACCTGTAATCGTACTGCGGATTTGTGTTGTGCTGGCCACTTTTGAATTTTTGGCAATGCCGTCGCGGATAATTTCCAACGCGCTTTGTGCATTGGCGCGCTCTTCTTTTGTTTTCAGGTAATTTGCCTGTGAAATATCGAAATCTTCCTGCGCAATGACTCCCTGTTTGAAAAGCGCTTCATCGCGTTTAAATATCTCTTCCACCTGCCTTAAGGATATTTCCGCTACGTTTACACGTGACTCGGCGCTATTGAGTTGCACCATTTCCGGTATAACCTTTATGCGGGCGATGATTTCTCCTTCTTTCACCATTTGCCCCGCTTCTTTCAGCAATTCGGAGATAATGCCCGAAATCTGCGGTTTGATCATTACTTCAAACCGGGGTTCTACATTGCCGGTAGCTACTGCTTTCGTTTCAACCGTTCCCGGTTCGGGCGATACAATTTCATATACAGTTACCACCGGCTGGGCTTTTTTCCATAAGAAATAAAACGTTCCGAGTACTGCGGCTCCTACAAATACTAACAAGGCTACTCGCAGGATTTTTTTCCAAAGACGATTCTTCATAATTCTATTGTTGCTATTTTATTATTATTCTTCACGGATTGCATCGATTGCTTTAATCTGCATCGCCCGCCAGGCCGGTATCAATCCTGCCAGCAGACCGCTAAAGAGAAGCACAACGGTTGCAGCTATTGCTGTTTGGATATGTACTTCGGGATTTTCAAAGAAAGTAGGCCCATTGCTCGACGAGGCGTTTGCCGCAAGCAATTTATTAACGATATCGAGCAGGAACACCCCCAAACTCAATCCGGTTAATCCGGCCAGAGACGTCAGCACCAGACTCTCGCTCATTACCTGTGAAATGATGGTAAGCGGCTTGGCCCCTAAGGCGCGGCGAACGCCTATTTCCTTTGTCCGTTCCTTTACGGTGACCATCATAATATTACTTACGCCTATCACACCGGCCAATAAAGTGCCCATGCCAACGAGCCAGACCAAGAGATCGATCCCTATAAACAACATATTAAAGGTGGCGAACTGTGCCGCCAGGTTAGCAATACCCACGGCCTGCGGGTCGCCTGGGGCAATCTGGTTGTGCGCTTTTAATATAGCGGTCACTTCGTCTATTACTTCCTGAATCGGATGACCGGCCTTCACGCTCATGCAAAGAATATGCAGGATATCTCCCTGGTTGAGCGTTTGCTGCATGGTAGAAAAAGGAAGGAATACCGATTCTTCCGAACGCCCGCCGATATTGATATTAGACGACCTCGGCTTAATTACACCCACCACCTGATAGTACAGGCCGTTTACGCGGATATACTTACCCGTAGGGTCTTGATTGCGGAACAGGGTTTCGTTTACCTGTTTGCCTATGAGGCAAACCTTCCGCTTCTCCCGTATGTCGATGTCATTTAATAGCCTGCCGTAAAGAAGCTCCTGTGTGTCGATATTAAAGTATCCCGGCAACATTCCCTTTACATTATAGGAGCCGGTAAGCTGTCCGTAGACAATGTTCTTGTCGCCCCTGCCCCCAAAAATAATCGGGGAGATGTCTTCTACGGCAGTTACATGCTGTATGATGCCTTCGACGTCACGGTTGCGCATGTTCCACGTACGGCCTTTGTTAAAGCCTTTATAAGCCTCGCTTGTCCGGTCGGTATAGATGAACAGTGAGTTCGTGGCGAAACCTTTAAAGTTGCCCATAATTCCATTCTTCATCCCCGTACCTGAGCCCAGCAGGATAACCAGCATCAGGATTCCCCAGAAAACACCGAAGCAAGTGAGCAAACTACGTGTTTTATTGCGGGTGATGGTAACCCATATTTCTACCCATCTGTCTAAATCAAACATACTCTTGTTGTATTTATTCATCTGCTCTTATCGCTTCAATAGCTGTAATCTTCGTTGCTTTGTGCGCCGGGAAGTAGCCGGCCAGCACGCCGGCCACAATCAATACGCCCGTAGCGGCCATGGCAATCCCCAGGTTTACTGTCGGATTGCGGAATACCGTTGTATTCTCTCCCGGATTACCGCCACTTGATGCGCCGGCGCCGGCCATTTCCATCCCATAATTGACCATCTCCGTAAGGCCGATACCCAATACCAGTCCGATGTATCCGAAAACGGCTGTTACCAATACCGATTCGACGATGATTAACCCAAGGATAGAAGACGGCTTGGCGCCTATTGCCTTCCGTATGCCAAACTCCCGGGTTCGTTCCCTTACCGTAATCAGCATGATATTACTCACACCCACAATCCCGGCCATAAGCGTACCTATGCCTACAATCCAGATAAACAGAGCAATCCCGTTAGTCATGCCTTGCCACATCCGAAACTCCGATCCGGTAGTCCACATACCAATCGCATTTTTGTCTTCCGGGTCGAACTGGTGCCGGCGGGCCATGAAATGGCGGAACTGTTCACGGAAAGCCTCTTCCGCTTCTTCGGTGTTTATACCTGTCAGCGTGAAACGGATGTTCCCTATCCGGTTGTCGTTGTCATACAATAATTGCCCGGTACTGAAAGGGATAAAAGCCGGCGAGTCATTACTCTTATCTTCATCCTTATAAATACCTATCACCTGGAACATCAGGTTTCCTATCTTCACTGAGCTGCCAAGCGGCTCGATGGAATCGCGGAAAAGCACCTCAACCATACGGGGACTCAATACAACTACCTTCCGGCGTTGCATCAGATCAACCTGATTGATAAAACGCCCTTTACCGGCATGAACAGGCCTGTAGGTAATTAAATTCTCGTCAGGATGTACAGCCCGTAGAGACCCGGTCAGGTATTCCTTGTTGAAAGTGATGGTGTCATTCCGGTAATTGACGGGCGTTATCAGGTTTACTTCCGGGAAGTGCCGTTTGATTGCATAGACGTCTTCTTCCGTAAAACGGATGCTGCGGTTAGGCAGAAACCCTTTGTAGGGAAGGGCGGTATAGCTCGACCAGCAAGTGACGGTGTTATCGGCCATATCACGGAAGTTATAGACAATCCCGTTACGCAATCCGTTACCGGCGGCTAATAAAACAATCAACATAAATATTCCCCATGCCACCGAAAAACCGGTAAGAAAGGTACGAAGCTTGTTCTTTTTCATCGTACTCGATATTTCACGGAGGCTGTCAAATTCAAACATAGTGGGGCACTTTTTCTATCCGTTCTATAATACCGTCTTTCAGGCGGATAATCTTGTCGGTGGCGTCGGCTACGGATTGTTCGTGGGTTACGATAATCATGGTCATCCCTTCCCGGTTTACGTTGCGCAGGAGCTCCATCACTTCTACCGTCGTTACGCTGTCGAGCGCTCCCGTCGGTTCGTCGGCCAGGATAACCTGTGGCCTGGCAATCAGGGCGCGTGCAATAGCTACACGCTGTTTTTGTCCGCCCGACAATTCGTTCGGCATATGTTCCGCCCAGTCGGACAGTCCTACCATATCTAAATAATCCATCGCTATGGCATTCCTTTTCTTTCGTTTGACGCCCTGGTAATAGAGAGGCAACGCCACATTTTCGACGGCATTTTTGAAAGAAATCAGGTTGAACGACTGGAAAATAAAACCGATTAACTTGTTGCGCAACTCGGCAGCACGGCTCTCACTCAAATCCTGGATAAACTGCCCGGCTAATTTATAGACGCCGGTATCATAGGTATCCAATATGCCTAAAATGTTCAAAAGGGTTGATTTGCCTGAGCCCGATGCACCCATGATAGATACCATCTCACCTTGTTCAATATCTAAATCAATACCTTTCAATACATGCAGAGGGGCTCCGTTAAAGTACGTTTTGTTAATGTCTTTTAGTTGAATAATCATGATATAGTTGTAGTTACTTTACTTTTATTAGACGAATAATTCACTCAAATAGTTACATTTCGGAAAATATTTTTTTCTTGCGTAACGGTCACAAATATATGTTTCTATCGAATACTTTGTATCGCAAGGTACTAACAATTATATATTATTAACATACCGAAAAGACTCAAAGTATTTAAGTACCAGTAGTCAAGGGGGTAATTTTCTTTCTGTTCCGGCTACTTTGACTCCTTTTTCTGTCCCTTCCTCCTTCCTGCTTTATGTAATGCCTGGTCAAGAATATACTGTATTTGTCCGTTGGTGCTGCGGAATTCGTCGGCTGCCCAGGCTTCGATAGCTTCCATCATCTCTGCATCCATACGGAGGATAAAACTCTTGGTCGTATTTTCTTTCTTTGCCATTTCTTTTTTAGGTACATTATCGTATAGTCCACTTACAGCTTAATGATGCAACGTTCCGGTATTCAGAACGGGTTGCGCTGCCTCATCTGCGCATAAAACGACTAACAGGTTGCTTACCATGGCTGCTTTCTTGTCTTCGTCAAGATTTACGATTCCCTCTTTATCTAACTTATCCAGCGCTAACTGCACCATGCTGACGGCGCCTTCTACTATTTTCTCTCTGGCGGCGATAATGGCATCGGCTTGCTGGCGGCGCAGCATCACGCCGGCTATTTCGGAAGCATAGGCTAAATAATTGATGCGCGCTTCTATCACCTCTATTCCGGCTATTGCCAATCGGCTGTTAAGTTCTTCTTCCAACTTTAAGGCTACTTCGCCATCATCCGAACGGAGGGTAACCTTGTCGTCCATACTCTCATTTGAATCATAGGCATACATTCCCGCTATTTTACGCAGGGCGGCGTCGCTTTGTATCTTAACAAAACTCTCAAAACTCTGCATTAGTTTTGATAATTGCGTAAATGGGATATTGGTGTGTGAAGGCGTCTTTTCAATCGAAGAAGAGTCAATGTCGAACATGGCTTTATACGTATCCCTTACCTTCCATACCATTACTGCGCCAATCATAACAGGGTTTCCTACCTTATCATTTACTTTTATAGGCGGAACATCCAGATTACGGGCGCGCAAGGTAATTTTCTTTTTTACATAAAACGGATTTACCCAAAAGAAGCCATTACTTGTAATCGTACCTTTGTATTTACCAAAGAATACCATGACACGGGCGTCGTTAGGCTCTACTATCATCAAACTAAGCGCCATTAATATGATTAGTACCGGGAGTAACGTTCCGGCTGTTAGCATACTCCAGAACTGCCCAAGCGCTATAAGACAGACAAACAGGCCTGCCAGAAGGAATAAAATAAATAAACCTAAGAAACCGGATAATTTAATGCCGTTAAATTCTTTCTCTGTCGTTTTCATAATGATTACTTTTTGATATTATTTTGATATCACAAATCAAAGCAATATTCCCCAATATACCAAGTGCTTGATAAAATATATCTGTTAATTAATTCTAATATAAGGAGAAATTCAGGTGGGAATGGTTTTTTAAACATAATTGTATATGAGGGTGTGTCATAATGAAGAAATGACACACCCTCTCTTTTTTGTCTCGTTTTTTCAAAAAAGCTCTTAGGCAGCCCATTTTCGTCCGATTTCTCTTTCAACCGGATTTAGAGCAA
>JAISXD010000050.1 GCA_031270665.1 Tannerellaceae bacterium
ATAGAAGAGGTTTTGGCTTTCTTGTGCGAAATTGAAGCTGAATAAATCAACTGTGATTTATCCAATCAATCCAGCCCTTTTATCCTTTCGCTTTCCGAGCTGATCGAGGAGCGGGATTGATACCTGCTTTTCTGTGAACTGAAACGATAGGTGAGAGACAAACTGATTACAGAACGGTCTAAATAGTATTGATAGCCGGTGTAGCGGTTGTTAATTGTCGTGTAGGTCTTCATCTTGTCTGTTTTAAACAGGTCATTCCATAGGATATTTGCTGTTAGTTTATTGTTTAGGAAGGATTTTCGGATGCCTGCATCCATGCGGAATACAGGGTCGAAGTAAAAGACGTTTTCCAGTCCTTTTGTAAAGTACCGGATGGTGGTATTTAGTTTGAATCTGTATGGCAGGGTAAAATCAAAACCGGAATAGGCATACCACATGGGTTGCTTCAAATCAATTACTCCCGAAGCCTTGTCATTGCTGATGGTGTAGAGTAAACCGGTTGATAGATAGCAACTCAACCATTCGTTTTGATACGGCAGTATGGCGTCTATGGATAGCATGTCTGATTTATCAATATTCTTTTGAGTGATTCTGCTTAGAGATGGGTTCGCTGGGTCTTGTTCTATATACCAGGCCAACAGATTATTCATCCGTGTGTAGTTGACCCCTAACGACGTTATTTTCATATATGAAAAGGTTAATGTCAACGCATGTCGTATTTCGGGGACAAGCGCAGGATTGCCCTGAAAATAAGTTAGTGAATCTATATATTCAATGGCAGGATTCAAATCCTGAAAGGTAGGACGGGAAATTTTCATTGCGTAAGAAAAACCGGCGTCCCAGTTCCCGGCAATCCCATAATTTAATTGCAGGTTGGGAAAAACATTCCACGTTGTAGCATCCTGAACTACTCTATCGGTTGTTGCATAATTATCAGAAACCTCAACTCTTGTTCCCAACTCAGTATTCAGCTTTTCCAATTGCTTGGACAGGTTAAAATACAAGGCTCCGGTATTTTCTTTATAATCATAGGCCATGTTTCGGACAGCCGTTCCTTCCGAAGAGAAGAATGTATTGCTTCGGTTGTGTATGTTACTGTATTTTATACCTGTCTCCAGCATAAAGCTTTGAGGCAAAGGAATAGAGACGTCTGTTTTGAATGATGTTATATCAATTGTCGTGCTAAGATCATTTTCTTTTGAAGCGATTCCCGTATAACCCAATTCCTTTATTTGGGTATTCAGTTTCGTATTGTAAGATGATTTATCGAATACGCTATTCATGTTTATGCCTGTGGGTGATGATTGGTAAGAGTAGAAAGCAGTACCTGTCAGGAAGTTCCGATTTAAGGAGGTTTGCTGTACAGAAGTTAGTTCAGTTATGGGAGGAAGATGTGTGTCGGTAGAGTTATAGATACGGCTTATTTCATCCTTTGCATTATTTCCGTCTGAAAATTGGCCGCTTAGTTGCAAACCTGCCTTGTGTTTATCGGAAAAGCGATAATCGCCTGATAAACGGATGCGATGGTTCTCCGTTGTATTATTGATACTTTTCCTGTCAATCAATCCATAAACAGGAGGCGTTTCGCGTGTATAATCCCTCACGTACGATTCGGTATTGTATTTTTTATTCGTGGAGAAAGCGTAAGAACCATAAAGAGATAACCGGGATGTTTGGGCCGATAGTATCGTTCCCATATAGGGATTCCGGTATGTTCCCTTGCTCATTCGTCCGGTTATTTCTGCTCCGAAGCCTTGATTTTGCGCCTTTCTTGTACGGATTTCGATAACGGCTTTCCCTTTTGCATCATAGTTAGATGAAGGATGGGTAATAATATCCACACGCTGTATTTCGGAAGACGACAGCATTTCAAGGGCTTGACTGTTGGGTAATTCCCTACCATCCACAATAATCAGGGCATTGCCTGCTCCCAATACGGATATTCCATTCTCATTTACTTTAACACGTGCGGCTTTTTGCAATACATCAATGGCCGAACCGGATTCGCTTAACGCTGTTCCTGCCACATTCAGCGTAATGCGGTCATTTCGCATACTGAACATAGGTTGGGATGCTCTTACGGTAACTTCATTCAACCGATAACTTTGAACGGATAAGCGAATATCCAGCAAACTTCCGGCAGGTGACGGAACGGATAGTATCGTATCCTTGTATCCGAAAGATGTTACTTTTAGTAAGACGGGAAACTGATTGGTTTCTATGGAAAAGTCGGGTTCTAAAAAGAAATCGCCTTTATAGATAGATGAATCTTGAGGCGATAACAGTAGTATATTGTAACCGCTTTCTATCGGAGAATGGTTGCTGTCTGTAACTTTACCTGTTATTTTTTGCGCTTGCTGGGCATTCGCTAAACAAGGAAGTAAGGCTAATGCGAGGAAAAAGATTGTTGCTTTCATCTGTCTTTTGTTTTTGAATTTGCTGCAAACATAAATGACAGAAGAATCTGTTGGAAATTATAGTGACAAGTAACCGGATTTAGTGACGAAATGCTTGCCTTTGCATTTTATCACAGCAATTATGGGATGAATGGAGAAATAGGGCTTTTCTTAGTGCAAAATATCCTTTATAACATTAAGGTAGGAACGGGAAACGGGTATCTCTTCCGAAGTATCATGGATTGATAGTCTATACCCCTGCGCATTGCCGGTTACGTTATAAATCTTATCGGTATTGACAATGTATGTACGATGACACCGGACGAAACTTGGCTCTTGCTGCAATGTTTCTTCTATTTGCCGGATAGTAGTACGGAGCAACTTGTAGGTAAGTTTATCGTCTTGCTTATAATGTACGTTTACGTAATTACCTGTGGCTTCTATATAAAGTATGTCTTCAGGTTTGGCGGTTACCGAATCTTTCGTTGAACCGGAGAGGGTTATAAGGCCCTCTGTTGCCGTATGCCGCTTTATTCTATCCGAAAGGACCCGGTTGATTTCTTTTGAACTAATTAAATTACGTTTCAACGCACTGTTTTGGCTGAGTATTGTTATGATACTCAGGGGTATGATGCCAATGGTAAGGACGGCGAACAAATCGATGAAAAAGCCTATCGGGAAATAGTCCGGTAGTTGTTTCATTACAAGGAAGTAATCGTAACATACAACTCCTATCCCCGTCATAATTAAAAAGAATACGTTATTCAATAAACTCTTGCCAATGTCCCATTTTTCAGGATTGTAGAATCGCTTGAACAGAACAGGAAACAGAACAAACTCGATAGAAGCGGCAAGCATTGTCAGCAACGCAAAACCAACCAGCACCCACATTTGCCCCAACGAATTAAGCCTGAAACTAAAAGGCTCAAACAGGGCTAAAATAAAAACAACCGTAATTACACATAGCAAAACGGATAGCCAGGGTTTATCATTTACCGGAGCCGGTTGGGCCAAGTATTTTGAAAGTTTATTTTTCATCAGGCAAGTTATTTTGCAACAAAGTTACGAAAAGGTAATTATCATGGAATATAATTGTTATTTTTGCAGCCTGATCATTTATAAGGGGGAAAGATGCTTGTTGCCATTATAAAATATAATGCGGGGAATATTTATTCGGTTGATTATGCCTTGAAACGTTTGGGAATCTCTCCTGTTGTTACGGCAGAGCCCGAAGTGTTGTTGAAGGCAGATAAAGTGATCTTTCCGGGGGTCGGCGAAGCCCGTACTACCATGAATTATCTGAAAGATACGAAATTGGATTTGTTGATCAGGGATTTACGACAGCCTGTTTTGGGTATTTGCTTAGGGATGCAGTTGATGTGTAAGTATTCCGAAGAAGGGGATACCGGATGCCTGAATATTTTTGATGTTGAAGTCAAACGTTTTATTCCCCAAAAACATGAAGAAAAAGTGCCTCATATGGGTTGGAATACATTATCAATTGTTGGAGAAGGGCTTTTTACTAAAGAACAGAATAAGCAGTTCGTTTATTTTGTGCATAGTTATTATGTGCCTATAAATAGCTGTACGGCTGCCGCTACGGAGTATATTTTACCCTTTAGCGCCGCGCTGCAAAAGGGCAATTATTATGCAACCCAGTTCCATCCAGAGAAGAGTGGAACGGTGGGTGAAAAGATATTAGAAATTTTTTTAAGATTATAACAGAGGTATGATTGACCTGATCCCGGCTATAGATTTAATTGACGGAAAGTGCGTGAGGCTTACCCAAGGAGACTACAATACAAAGAAAGTGTATAATGGAAATCCTTTAGAGGTAGCCAAAATGTTTGAAGATTATGGTTTACGCCGGTTGCATGTAGTGGATTTAGACGGTGCCCGCAAAGGCTGTATCGTTAATTACCGTGTGCTGGAAAGAATCGCCGGACATACGTCGTTTATTATCGATTTTGGCGGAGGGCTTACGCGTGAAAGCGACTTGGAAATAGCCTTTGAGAGCGGGGCTCAAATGGTGACAGGCGGCAGCATAGCCATAAAAGACCCTGAAATGTTCACTTCGTGGATAACTAAATATGGCAATCAAAAGATCATTCTTGGAGCAGACGCCCGAAACAACAAAATAGCAGTAAGTGGCTGGGAAGAAACAACCGACGAAGAGATTGTTTCTTTTATACAGGCATATTATAATAAAGGTATAACAAAAGTTATCAGTACCGATATTAGCCGTGACGGTATGCTGGAGGGGCCTGCTATTGATCTGTATAAGACAATAAAAGAGGCTTTACCCTGTTTGTATGTGATAGCAAGCGGCGGGGTAAGCTCGGTTGCGGATATTGAAAAGCTGGAAGAAGCGGGAATACCCGGCGTTATTTTTGGCAAGGCCATTTATGAAGGGCGTATTCAGTTAAAAGAACTGATACGGTTTACGGACAACTATGACGATTAACAATATGTTGGCAAAAAGAATTATTCCCTGTTTAGATATAAAAGACGGAACGACGGTAAAGGGAATAAATTTTGTGAATTTCCGCGATGCGGGCGATCCGGTGGAATTAGGAGCCCACTATAGCCGTGAAGGCGCCGACGAACTGGTATATTTAGATATTACAGCTTCGCATGAAGGGCGCAAGACTTTTACGGAATTGGTGCGCAAGGTAGCCGCTTGTATAAATATCCCTTTTACAGTAGGAGGGGGAATTAATGAAATAAAAGACGTAGACCGTTTACTGAATGCCGGAGCCGACAAAGTATCGATTAATTCTGCCGCGCTCCGTAATCCCTCATTAGTAGAAGAAATTGCCAAAAACTTTGGAAGCCAGGTTTGCGTGGTGGCCATCGATGCCAATTACGAGAATAATAATTGGATATGTTATTTAAACGGAGGGCGTATTCCTACTGGTAAAAAACTGTATGATTGGGCTGTTGAAGCTGAAAATCTCGGAGCCGGCGAAATACTGTTTACAAGTATGACGCATGATGGCGTGAAGGAAGGGTATGCCAATGAAGCCTTGGCGGTATTGGCCGGTCAGTTGCACATACCTGTTATTGCTTCGGGCGGCGCCGGGGAAAAAGAACATTTCCGCGATGCGTTTATAGCAGGAAAAGCAGACGCAGCTTTGGCAGCCAGCGTCTTTCATTTTGGAGAAATAGGGATAACAGGGTTGAAACAATATCTGTTAAAAGAAGGTGTTAGTGTACGAATATAAAAAAGAAATTAAAATAGATGAATTTAGACTTCGACAAGGCGGGAGGACTGATTCCTGCCATTATCCAGGATAATAAAACGAATAAAGTATTGATGCTGGGTTTTATGAATGAAGAAGCTTATCAACAGACAAAAGAAACCGGGAAAGTAACCTTTTTCAGCCGCACCAAAAACCGTTTGTGGACGAAAGGCGAAACAAGCGGAAACTTCTTATCAGTAAAACAAATACTGACAGACTGCGATAATGATACGTTGCTGATAAAAGCTGACCCGGCCGGCCCTGTTTGCCATACCGGAAATGATACCTGCTTCGGGGAACAAAACAGGGAAGATGTGATGTTTCTGAAATATCTTCAAAACTTTATAGAACAGCGCAGACAGGAAATGCCCGAAGGTTCGTATACTACTTCGTTATTTATAAAAGGAGTGAATCGTATGGCTCAAAAAGTGGGGGAAGAGGCTGTGGAGACGGTAATCGAAGCAACAAACGGTACGGAAGAAGGCTTTATTTATGAAGCTTCCGATATGATCTATCACCTGATTGTGCTGCTTACCAGTAAAGGGCTTCGCATAGAAGACCTGTTGCGTGAATTAATGAAAAGGCATAAAGAATAAATATATGGAAAATGACTTATTGCTCCGGCTGGATAATATAGAAATAAAACGCGACGAAAATGTTATTTTACGGGATGCTTCGCTTACGCTTCATAACGGCGAGTTTTTATATGTGATCGGTAAAGTTGGTTCCGGGAAAAGCAGTTTGTTGAAATCCTTATATTGCGAGGCGCCGTTGAGTGGGAAGCATGCTCATTTAATGGAATACGACCTCCTGAAAATTAAACGGAAAGAAATACCTTATTTGCGCAGGAAACTGGGAATTGTATTTCAGGACTTCCAACTGTTGACAGACCGTATCGTTGAGAAAAACCTGGAGTTTGCCTTAAAAGCTACCGGCTGGAAGAAAAAAAATGAAATCTCAGCCCGTATTAACGATGTGCTCCACCAGGTAGGAATGCAGACCAAAGGATACAAAATGCCTCATGCGTTATCGGGAGGCGAACAGCAACGTATTGTGATTGCCCGCGCCTTATTAAATGAACCCCGGCTGATATTGGCTGACGAACCTACCGGAAACCTCGACCCCGAAACAAGTGCACAGATCGTACAACTTCTTCACGATATCTGTAAAAAAGGGACGGCCGTAATTATGACTACCCATAACTATACACTCGTACGTAATTTCCCTGCACGTATCGTAAAATGCGAGAATAGCTGCCTTAGCGATATAAGGGAATGATTTTTTTATGTAACTTTGCAGTGTTTTTAAAGTAAAGAAAAACAATTTAATACAGTAAAAAATGAAGGTTTTAAAATTTGGCGGTACTTCTGTAGGTTCGGCACGAAGAATGAAAAGTGTTGCGAAGTTAATTACAACGGAAAAGCATAACATCGTTGTATTATCTGCCATGTCGGGTACTACTAATTCATTGGTTGAGATTTCCGATTATTTGTACAAGAAAAATCCCGATGGTGCTAACGAAATAATCAACAAGCTCGCTATTACTTATTATAAACATGCAGATGAGCTTTACAGCGCCACAGAGTATAAACAGAGAGCGAAAGAATTGATATCCAATCATTTTGATTACATACGTACGTTTACCAAAGACCTTTTTACACTGTTTGAAGAACGTGTTGTATTGGCGCAGGGAGAATTAATCTCAACCGGTATGATGAATTTATACCTGAATGAATTAGGTGTGAAATCGGTTCTTTTGCCCGCATTAGACTATATGCGTACAGATAAAAATGCAGAACCCGACCCTATCTATATTAAAGAAAAGCTTTCCGTGTTACTGGCTGAAAATGAAGAGGCTGATTTATATATCACCCAGGGCTATATTTGCAGGAATGCTTATGGCGAGATAGATAATCTTCAGCGCGGAGGCAGCGATTATACCGCCTCATTAATAGGAGCGGCTGTCCATGCCGATGAGATTCAGATATGGACGGATATTGACGGAATGCATAATAACGATCCGCGTTATGTGGAAGGCACATTGCCTGTCCGCCAGCTTCATTTTGAAGAAGCTGCCGAGTTGGCTTATTTCGGAGCGAAAATACTGCATCCAACCTGTATCCTTCCTGCCAAGCTCAATAACATTCCGGTTCGTTTATTGAATACGATGCAACCGGAGGCGCCGGGAACCCTGATTTCTAATGAAACGGAAAAAGGGAAAATCAAGGCCGTAGCGGCAAAAGACAATATTACGGCGATTAAGGTCAAGAGCGGCCGTATGCTGCTGGCTACCGGTTTTCTTCGTAAAGTATTCGAAATATTTGAAAACTACCAAACGCCCATTGATATGGTTACTACATCGGAAGTAGGCGTATCCTGTACGATAGACAACCGTAAGCGTTTGGACGAAATAGTAGACGACCTTAAAAAATATGGGACAGTAACGGTAGATGAAGACCTGGTTATCATATGTGTCGTTGGCGATTTGGAATGGGATAATGTAGGTTTTGAGGCAAGTATTGTAAATGCCTTAATGGATATTCCCGTACGAATGATTTCTTACGGAGGAAGCAATTATAATGTTTCTTTATTGGTTAAATCGTCTGATAAGAAAAGAGCGTTACAGATATTAAGCCTGCATTTGTTTAATTAACTGAGTACACGGATATGCTAAAAGGAACGTTTCCCATTGAGAAATTTAAAACACTTCAGACGCCTTTCTATTACTATGATGTAGAATTGCTGAAAGAAACGCTGAATGTGGTAAAAAGTGAGGCTGGTAAATATAATTACCACATACACTATGCTATAAAGGCGAATGCGAATCCCCGTATACTTTCCATCATAGCAGCAAATGGGTTGGGAGCCGATTGTGTGAGTGGAGGCGAAATACAAGCGGCATTAGATGCGGGTATTCCTTCCGAACAAATTGTCTTTGCCGGAGTTGGAAAGGCTGATTGGGAAATTAATTTAGGATTAGACAATCATATTTTCTGTTTTAATGTAGAATCATTGGCCGAACTAAAGGTAATAGACGAGCTTGCCGCTATAAAAGGACAGGTGGCGCCGGTTGCTTTACGTATTAATCCGGAGGTTGATGCGCATACCCATGCAAAGATAACTACCGGGATGAAAGAAAATAAGTTTGGAATCAATCTGGGGCAACTAAATGCCGTAATCGATGAGTTGCTGCAAATGAAGCATGTGAAGTTGATAGGCATCCATTTCCATATCGGCTCGCAAATCACGGATCTATCCTCTTTTCAGAATTTGTCTATCCGGGCGAATGAAATACAGGAAGACTTGGAAGCGCGCGGGCTACACGTTGAAAATGTAAATTTCGGGGGCGGGTTAGGTATTGATTATTATCATCCGAACCATTTGCCTATCCCGGCGTTTGAAAACTATTTTGCTGTTATTCATAAATTATTGAAAGTACGCCCCGGACAGAAAATTCATTTTGAACCGGGCCGTTCAATCGTGGCCCAATGTGGTTCGCTCATATCACAGGTGTTATATGTGAAAGAAGGAGAAATGAAGAAGTTTGTTATCCTGGATGCCGGTTTTACGGAGTTGATACGCCCGGCTATGTATGACGCCTACCATCGGATTGAAAATATTTCAAGCAATGAAGATACGATGCTTTATGATGTGGTAGGCCCTATTTGTGAATCTTCGGATGTGTTTGGTAAAGAGGTGGAATTAAATAAAGCGCATCGTGGCGATTATATCGTTTTACGTTCTGCCGGCGCTTATGGCGAGATCATGGCGTCTCAATACAATTGCCGTAAATTGCCGAAGCCTTACTTTTCCGATACTTTATAATATATGTAATGGAGCGGTTCTTTGTATTTAATTTTCCTGAATTGATAGCAATAGGCAGTGTTATTGCACTATTGATAGTACAGTTGTTATATTATGTGATAAGTTATAGCCGTCCTTATAAGAAGATGAAGATACGGGCGGCGGATAAGAATAGCGAAACGGAAACTACCCAGCCGGTATCTGTTATTGTTTATACCAAGAACGAATCGTATAATCTCAAAAAATATCTGCCGTCGCTTTTGTCGCAGGATTATCCTTCGTATGAAGTAATCGTTATAAACGATGGTTCTACCGACGAAAGCGATGATGTGCTCAAACTCTTTGAACATGATTATAAGCATTTGTATCATACGTTTATCCCGCAGGAGTCAAAATATCTCAGTCGTAGGAAACTGTCTCTTACCCTTGGAATAAAAGCGGCAAAGAATGACATCCTTTTATTTACGGAAGCCGATTGCCATCCTGTCAGTAAAGACTGGATCCGGGCGATGACTCAAAATTACACAAACGACGTAAGCCTCGTTTTAGGTTTTTGTGCATACACGGGAGGGAAAGGGTTTCTCCATAAACTGATCTCCTATGATAATTTGATAAATGGGCTGGAATATATATCATCCGCCCTGAAGAATAATCCGTTTGGAGGAAATGGCAAAAACCTGTCGTACCGGAGGCGGTTGTTCTTTGAGCATAAAGGATTCAGTAAATCCTTGAGCCTTCATGCAGGAGATGATGATTTATTTGTTAACGAAACAGCCAACGGCCTGAATACGCAGGTGGAATATTCAAAAAAAAGTATTACGAAAATGGCGCCGGTTGAACGGTTTGCTATCTGGAAAAGTATGAAAATATCCCGTGCTGCAACACAACATCATTACAAAGGCCGGCAGTTGTTTTTCTATCGAATGGAAAAGGCTGCCTCTCTCTTGTTTTTACTTGCCGTTGTTATTTCAATTGTTTTGGGATTAGCGAGAAATCTTGTTGTAAGCGGAATAGCGCTGGTATGTTATATGTTATTGTTTACAACAAAAGCTGTTGTATTGAAGAGGTCGGCTACTATGTTACAACAAAAAATAAGTATCGCCCTCTTGCCTCTGTTAGAAATAATCCAGCCCTTATTCGATCTATACATTTATATATATAGGGTATTCAGAGGTAAAAAAGATTATACTTTTACAATCAGTAATAAGTAATCTGTAAGGGCCTTGCTTATTCAAAACGTATACTCCGCGCCGGTTCTATTTTACTTATCAGGTTGGAAGCCCCCAGCATCATTAACATAGATGCAGCCAATGTTCCTATATTTAGTAAGATAAGCGACTGGAGACTTAAACTTATAGGGACGGCGTCTAAGTAATAAGTCGCCGGTTCTAACTTTATAAGATGTGTGTAATGTTGTATGGTGCAGAGGAGTATCCCCACGATATTCCCCCATAGCATCCCTTTTCCGATAAGAAAGAAGGAGATATATAAGAATACCTTGCGAATGCCGGCATTACTATGCCCTAATGCTTTGAGGATACCAATCATGTTTGTTCGCTCCAGAATGATAATGAGTAATCCCGATATCATTGTAAAACCGGCAACGGTCAGTATGATGATGATGATGATAACTACGTTCATATCCAACACATCCAGCCAGTTAAATATCATTGGATTCAGGTCTTTCACGGAACGGACGAAATAGGTGTTTCCCAGCCGGTCGGTTTTTTCCGCCATATAGAAGAAAAGGTCTTCAGCTATTTGATCCAGCTTATCGTAGTCATCAACCAATAATTCCAGGCCGCTTGCCTGGTCGTTATCCCATCCGTTTAACCGGCGAACCTGCTTAATGTCGCATATAACAAATAACTCATCATAATCCGTAAAGCCGGTTTCGTAAATTCCGGTTATCGTAAATCTGCGCGCCCTTATGTCTTCCTGTACAAAATAGGAGAGAAAAGAATCGCCTACCGTTAATTGCAGTAAATTGGCCAGGTATCGCGAGATAATTACATCCGTCGTGTTTTTCTTCGGGTCGATCGTAAACAGTTCTCCTTCTTTCAAGTTGTTGCGGAAGAACGCCCAATCAAATTGCTCATCAACTCCTTTGAGGATAATTCCCTGAAAATCCGTTGCTGTTTTTAATATTCCGGGTTTGGTAGCATAGGGTTCTACATGGCGTATGCCCGGATAAGCGTATAATTCGTCCATCAATGTATCGCTTATAGCAACAGGGGTGGATTCATAGGAAGTATTGCTGTCGAAATTAGTTAGTTGGATGTGAGAACCGAATCCGATTACTTTATTCCGCACTTCTTTCTTAAAACCGATAATAATGGCAATCGAAAGAATCATAACGGCCAATCCCAATGAGATCCCTATCATAGCTATGCGAACAGCCGGAGGCGTAACCTGTTGGCCACCCTCTTTACTGAAATGGATTCTTTTCGCTATGAAGAGTTCGAAATTTCTCATGATTGATTATATCTTTCCAATGCTTTTTCTAATACCGTCAGCGCTTTAGCCAGGTCTTCCTTATTTAAGACATAAGCAATACGCACCTGATCTTGCCCGATATCGGGCGTTGTATAGAAACCCGAAGCCGGTGCCATCATAACGGTTTGCCCTTCATATTCAAATTCGCTCAAACACCAAGCGCAAAATTTATCGGCGTTATCAACGGGAAGTTTAGCCACCGTATAAAAGGCGCCCATAGGCAGAGGAGAATAACATCCCGGAATACGGTTCAACCCTTCGATAAGAAAATCCCGGCGTTGAATATATTCATTATATACCTCATGCATATATGACTCCGGAGTGCCAAGAGACGCCTCGGCAATGATTTGGCCAATTAACGGCGGACTTAATCTTGCCTGGCACCATTTCATTACATTTTCCCTGATCTGTACGTTCTTTGTAATAAGGGCTCCTATGCGTATGCCACATTCGCTATATCGTTTGGATACGGAGTCTACCAATACTACATTATTTTCTATTCCTTTTAAATGGAAAGAAGAGATATAAGGGACATCCGTATAACAAAACTCGCGGTATACCTCGTCTGAGAAAAGGAACAGGTCATATTTCTTTACGATATCGCGTATTTGGTACATCTCCTCTTGTGTGTAGAGGTAACCTGTCGGATTATTCGGGTTACATATCAGGATGGCCTTTGTTTTAGGGGTGATCAAAGCCTCAAATTTATCCATGGAAGGGAGGGCGAAACCATCTTCAATGTGCGAGGGGATTGTTTTAATTACGGCGCCGCTTGAAATGGCAAAAGCCATGTAATTGGCATAAGCCGGTTCGGGGACAATAATTTCATCGCCGGGGTCAAGGCAGGCCATAAACGAAAAGAGAACGGCTTCCGAACCTCCGGTAGTGATGATAATATCTTCTACATTCACATGGATGTTGAACTTGGCGTAGTATTCTACTAATTTCTTACGAAAACTAAGGATACCTTCGCTGGGCGAATACTCCAACACTTTACGGTTTACATGCTTTAGGGATTCCATCGCGACTTGGGGCGTCGGCAAATCGGGCTGCCCGATATTCAGATGATATACTTTGATACCTTTTGCTTTAGCCTTATTGGCGAGCGGAACGAGCTTACGGATAGGGGAGGCCGGCATATTGACCCCCCGTTGTGAGATGTTGGGCATTTTGTAATAATTAGTAATTAAAAATGACTATTCGATTAAAAAATGGCACAAATGTAACGATTTATTAGTGATTAAGCAATAGATTAAATTCTGGGAGGGGGAGAATCTTTACTGGCATGCATCGTTGACACAAAAGCATTTGAATCGATCGCTTTTATCTCATTTTTAAGACGTGGAAGGTCTTTACGTTCGGCTATGGTAAATATAATTTCCTTTTCTTTCCCTTCATACATGCCTTTACCATGCAGGAAGGTTCCCCTCATGCCCATTCTGTCAACAATAAGTTCTTTGATTTCTTGTGTTTTGGCCGAGACAATAAAGACAGCCCGGTTCGGATTTTCCGTTTGAAACATTTCCACCACTTTTCCATACACAAAAATAGTAAACCAGGAGTATAAAGGAACAGCCCAATCCCGGAATACAAGTAAACCCAATAATACAATGGCGGAGTCGAGCAGAATGATCGTATTGCTTACCTTTATATTGGTATCCAGCGCAATAACCCTTGCCAATACGTCTGTCCCCGCACTTGTACTGTGCGCCCTGAATACGCAGGTTACGCCCAATCCCAGAATAGCTCCCCCATAGAAACAGGCTATAAACCGGTCGTTCTCCACTAAAGGCGTATCGCCCAGCAGAAAGGATAACGAATCGGTAAAGACGGAGATCAATAAGAATGTTACGATAGTTTTAGGGCCGGAAGACAGCCCCAACTTCTTCATGGCCAATATCAGCAATGGTATATTAAAGCACAGCGCCATAACCCCCATGGGCAACCCGTCCGGAAAAAACGGAAACATCCCTTTCGTCACATAATGAATGACAATAGAAATACCATACACCCCTCCGGGAACAATTTTATAAGGAGCAAGGAATACCACATAACTTAACGCTTGCAAAAAGGAACCGATGATAATCAATGAATAATCGCCTGTTGTTTGTTTCAGCGTAGCGTTGGCGGATAATAGTCGTTTTTGTGTCATGATTTAATTGTTACTTTTGAACTGCAATTATACAGAGGGGCAAAGTTACCATTTTTTTAAAGGCATTACTAAACGGATAAACTATTTCTTGCATATTTTCAACTTTCGGGAGCTGAATAATTACATATTTTTTTATGTTTGCATGAAACAATAAACCAACGGATGAGAAAGAAGCAGGCTTTCGTTATTTTATCTTTTATCGTAGCCTTATTGGCTACTTCTTGCGGAACGGCTAAGCATGTCCCGGCTGAAGCGAATACGCCAAAAGAACTATCCCGCAAGTTGGGTTTGCCGGTTACCAATAGAGATAATTTGCATTTATATACGGAAGTATCCAAATGGCTGGGAGTAAGACATAAATATGGAGGAAATACCCGGAGGGGCGTTGATTGTTCGGGCTTGGTGGTGCAAATTTATACGGAAATTTACAGAAAGAAATTAAAACGTTCTTCTGCCGACATGCTAAAGTATAACTGCAAAAAAGTAAGCAGGGGAAAATTACGGGAAGGCGATCTGGTATTTTTCAGGACAGGCAGCGGTAAGAAAAATATCCCGAATCATGTGGGGGTTTATCTTAAAAATCAACATTTTGTACATGCGAGCACCTCCCGGGGCGTTATTGTAAGCGATTTGAACGACCCTTATTATTTACGAAACTGGATAACCGGCGGAAGGGTAAAATAACTGTAATACATCCTCCTATGCGGTATCTTCCTGAGGGAACGAATACCTGAAAAGTAAGGTTTTAAATGAAAGAATGAAAAATAAGGCAACCTTTTGTTTGCCGACAATTATCAGTAAAATTATCGATAATTGTCGTTTATTCTGCCGACAATTGTCAACAGGCTTGCCGATAATTATCGGCAAGCGATTTTATTCAATATCCATTTGCAACAGATTATGTAAGAAAAATACTTTTGATTAACAAGTATGTTATTTTCTTAATATTGCTTACCTTTGTTTCCTCAAATTAAACATAGACGATATGTTGACGATTAAAGTTATCATTGAAAATAAAGATGAGGTAATCCGTAAATTGGCTAAAAAGCATTTTGATGCGAAAGAAATAATTGACCGGATTATAGAATTAGATAGAACGCGCAGGGAGACGCAACAGCAACTGGATGCCAACCTGGCTGAAGTAAATAGCCTGTCGAAAGCGATTGGCGGGTTGATGAAGGATGGTAAGAAAGCCGAAGCCGAAGCTGCCCGTTTGCATGTGGCAGAAATGAAAGAGGGCAATAAAATCCTTGATGAAACAAAAAATTCGGCGGAACAACAACTATATGAACTTCTGGTATTAATACCTAATCTGCCGCACGATTCTGTTCCCGAAGGCAAAGGGGCGGAAGATAATGAAATCGTAAAACAAGGCGGAGTTGTTCCCGGACTTGAAGAAGACGCCCTGCCTCATTGGGACTTGGCGAAGAAATATGATTTGATAGACTTTGAGCTTGGCGTGAAAATAACAGGCGCCGGTTTTCCTGTATATAAAGGATATGGTTGTCGTTTGCAACGGGCATTAATTAATTTTTTCCTTGATAATGCGCGTGAAGCCGGTTATCTGGAAATCCAGCCTCCTTATATGGTGAATGCCGACTCCGGATATGGAACCGGGCAATTGCCCGACAAGGAAGGGCAGATGTATCACGCTACGCAGGATGATCTGTATCTTATCCCGACGGCAGAAGTTCCGGTAACCAATATTTATCGTGATGTGATATTGAATGAAACCGATTTACCGGTTATGAATACAGCCTATTCCGCTTGTTTTCGCCGCGAAGCCGGTTCATACGGTAAAGACGTACGTGGGCTGAACCGTCTGCACCAGTTTGATAAAGTAGAGATTGTCCGTATAGATAAACCCGGACATTCTTATCAATCTTTACAGGAGATGGTTGATTATGTGCAGTCATTGGTAGACAAACTGGAATTACCCTGGCGTATCCTTCGTTTATGTGGCGGGGATATGAGTTTTACTTCTGCTTTGACATTCGATTTCGAAGTATATTCCGCCGCTCAGAGACGGTGGCTGGAAATTAGCTCGGTATCTAATTTTGAAGCTTATCAGGCCAACCGGCTGAAATGTCGTTATCGCGATGATAACAAAAAGATACAGTTATGCCATACGTTAAACGGCAGCGCTTTGGCTTTGCCCCGTATCGTTGCGGCGCTTCTGGAAAACAATCAAACCCCGAACGGAATCCGAATGCCTCAGGCGTTGATTCCGTATACCGGATTTAATGTAATAAAATAAATGGGAATAATAAAAAAATGTATTGCTGCGTTTGCAGCAATTTTTCTTTCTCCGGCAACCATTAAACAGATACTTATATGAACAGATTATTCGACAAATTAAAGCCAAAGGAAAACAAGTTTTTTCTGCAGTTGCACGAAATGGGCGAAATCATAATTAAGGCGTCCGACTTAATTATAGAATGTGTAAAGGTGACAAACCACGCTGACGCCGTGCGTTATAATAAACAAATTAAAGAATTGGAACATAAGGCCGATAGTGTACAAAACCAGATCTTTGAAGAATTGAATAATACGTTTATCACCCCTTTCGACCGCGAGGATATTAACAACCTTTCGTCGAAGATGGATGATATCATGGATTTGATAAACAGTTGTTCAAAGCGTATCGTATTATATAATCCGAAAAGAATACCTGAGAATGCCACAGAATTAGCTGTCCTGCTGCGCGAATCGGTAGGTTATCTTGTGCTGGCTGTGGAAGAACTTGATTCTTTTAAGAAAAGACCGGATAAAATAAAGGAATATTGCGCACAATTAGACCAGGCGGAAAAGAAGGCTGACGATGTATATGAACATTTCCTTATTGATCTGTTTGCGAATGAAAAAGACGCCATTGAAGTGATTAAGCTGAAAGATATACTTCACGAACTTGAACGGGCTACCGATGCATCCGAATCCGTTGGTAAGATTATTAGAACGGTTATTATTAAGTATTCCTGAACTGAAATAAAATGACTTTATTAATAATAGTTATCGTTTTAGCCTTATTGTTCGATTATATAAATGGCTTTCATGATGCTGCCAATTCTATAGCGACGATTGTCTCGACAAAGGTGCTTACGCCTTTCCATGCTGTACTTTGGGCTGCCTTTTTTAATTTTGTGGCGTTCTTTATCGCTAAGTTTATTATTGGCGAATTTGGTATTGCCAATACGGTTGCCAAAACGGTTTTACCGCAATTTATCACGTTGCCGGTTATTTTTTCGGGCTTGATTGCCGCCATTGCCTGGAATCTGCTCACCTGGTGGTTGGGGATACCGTCGTCGTCGTCGCACACCTTGATCGGTGGATTTGCCGGAGCCGCCATTGCAAGCGCCGGATTTAGTTCTATTCAAGGATTGGTGATCATTAAAATTGCCGCATTTATCTTTCTGGCGCCATTGATCGGTATGTTTATAGCCGTTATATTAACGTATCTTACCTTATATTTCTGGAGAAATGCCAGGCCTCATAAAGCCGAAACATGGTTCAGGCGTTTGCAATTAGTTTCTTCCGCTCTTTTCAGCGTGGGGCATGGGCTCAATGACTCCCAGAAAGTAATGGGTATTATTGCCGCCGCCCTTTTTGCCGTTGGTGAAATAGCGGATATCGGCGACATTCCCGTTTGGGTACCTTTAGCCTGTTTTAGCATGATTGCCCTCGGAACGATGTCGGGCGGCTGGCGAATAGTAAAGACAGTAGGTACAAGAATAACGAAAGTAACCCCACTGGAAGGTGTTGTAGCCGAAACATCGGGAGCCATCACTCTTTTTATCACCGAAATCCTAAAGATACCGGTAAGCACAACGCACACAATAACCGGGGCAATCATTGGAGTCGGCGCCGTTAAACGTCTCTCAGCCGTCCGTTGGGGAGTAACAAAAGACCTGTTAATAGCCTGGACACTCACCATCCCTGTAAGCGCCGTTATGGCAATGTTCATTTATTTTTTGTTGTCTTTCTTTGTTTTAGCATAATCTGGTTAAAGTAGTCAGAATGAAACCAAAAAATGCTGTTAAGTTGAAAATGCTGTCTCTATTATTGCTAATAGGGATATTGATAAGTTCTTTCTTTGTTTCCTGTGTTCGGAAAAACAATGCTTCCGGCCAGGAAGTGGTGAAGAAAAGCAACTATTACGTAGCGGCCTATGTCTGGCCGTCATGTCATCACGACGAACGTTTCGGCGATATGCTTTGGCCTGAAAAAACCGGCGAGTGGGAAGTAATTAAAAAAGGCGATACTCGTTTTGAAGGACATTATCAGCCCCGTTTGCCGCTATATGGTTATGGAATGGATAATGATCCCAAAATAGTAGAGAAATGGATTGACATGGCTGTTGACCATGGCGTTAATATCTTTGTTTATGACTGGTATTGGTTTGATGGCGGCCCTTTATTGGAAAGCGCTCTTAATGACGGTTTCCTGAAAGCAAACAATCATTCCAATATGCAATTTTATATCATGTGGGCCAACCATGACGTAAAGCGAAATTATTGGAATGTACATAAGTTTAAGGATGACACGTCGTTACTTTGGGACGGCGCTGTGGGCTGGAACGATTTCAGGCTTATTGTTGAAAGGGTCATAAGGCAATATTTCAAACAACCTAACTACTTTAAGATTGACGGCAAACCGGTCTTTTCCATATTCAGTATAGAAAATTTAGTGGAAGGTTTCGGCGGGAGTATTGAAGAATCACGGAAAGCGTTGGATTATTCCAGGGAAGAAGTGAAGAAAGCCGGATTCCCGGATTTGCATATTCAGTGGAATCAGGGCGGGGGAGCTATTATGTCGGAAGAAGCTGCCACCCGGTTTGCTGAAAAAGTAACAGACATGGGCTTCAATAGTGTTGCGATGTACAATATGGGAGGAATGAACGAAAATTACCTGACATATGCTGCTAATTCGGTGAAGATAAGAGAACAAATGGATTCCATACTGGATGTACCCCTGTTCCCTTGCGTTTCCATTGGTTGGGATGACACGCCGCGTTTTCCTGCAAAAGGCATACATGATGTAGTTCATTATTACAATACGCCGGAAAGTTTTGCAGCGTTGCTTTACAAAGCAAAGACCTATGCAGACAGCCACCCGGAACAGCCTCCCCTGTCACCATCAATGCTTGGAACGAATGGGTAGAAGGCAGTTACCTCTTGCCTGATATGCAAAATGGCTTTGGTTATCTGGAAGCGGTAAAAGAGGTGCTCGCTGATGGTAAATACGACAACTATTTATCCGGCCTGTTCCTTCCCTGACTCCTGAAAAAAAATAATTATTTGATAGTAAAAGAGGCTCGTTTGAAAAAAGTTGTTACCTTGTAGTCGTTTTTTTATTACTAACTATAACAAACTTATCTTTATATATCATGATTTGGAATGAGACTATTGAGTGCATGGAGCGCGGAGAGATGCAGAAATTGCAAAGTATCCGTTTGAAGCGGGTTGTAGAACATGCTTATCATAATACTCCTTTTTACAGGAGGAAAATGCAGGAAATGGGGTTAACCCCCGATGATATTGAATCAATTGATGATATTACCAAACTCCCTTTTACGGTAAAACAGGATTTGCGTGATAACTATCCTTTTGGATTGATGGCTGTTCCTATGTCGGAAATCGTCCGCCTGCATGCTTCATCCGGTACTACGGGTAAGCCGATTGTAGTAGGGTATACCCGGAAAGACCTTTCTATATGGAGTGAAACGGTTGCCCGTTGTCTATATGCAGCCGGGGTAACCCGTAATGATACCGTGCAGGTTTCGTATGGGTATGGATTATTTACGGGAGGATTAGGCCTGCATGGCGGAGTAGAGAATATAGGCGGGACGGTGATACCGATGAGCAGTGGTAATACGCAAAAGCAAATCCAGTTAATGCACGACTTTGGGGCGAGAGTATTGGCCAGTACCCCTTCATATGCTTTATTTTTGGGGGAAACAATAAAAGAATCGGGCATTCCCCGTGAGGAGTTTCAATTAAAAACAGGTATATTCGGAGCAGAACCGTGGACTGAAAACATGCGTAATGAAATAGAAGAATCGTTAGGTATTAAGGCTTATGATATTTATGGTTTAACAGAAGTGATCGGTCCGGGCGTCGGGAGCGAATGTCAATGCCAGAAAGGTACGCATTTATGGGAAGATCATTTCCTGCCGGAAATTATCGATCCAAACACCTTGCAACCAAGTAAACCGGGTGAGCAGGGAGAGTTGGTTTTCACTACATTAACAAAAGAAGGCATGCCGATGATTCGTTATCGTACGCGTGATTTAACGTCTCTTCATTATGAAAAATGCAATTGTGGGCGTACGGCTGTACGTATGGATCGTATTTTAGGACGTAGCGACGATATGTTAATTATTCGCGGAGTGAATGTATTTCCATCGCAAGTGGAATCTGTTATTCTGGAAATGCCCGAATTTGAGCCTCATTACCTTATTATTGTAGACAGGGTGAATAACACGGATACATTCCAGGTGCAGGTAGAGGTACGCCCCGAATACTATACAGACGAAATGGGTAAAATTCTGGCTTTGAAAAAGAAAATTGCCGCTCAGATGCAAAGCGTGATCGGCATACAGCCGGAAATAAAAATAGTGGAACCTCGCAGTATTGAGCGAAGCATGGGAAAGGCCAAACATGTAATAGACAATCGTAAATTAGTTTAACCATAAAAGAATACACGCCATGTTGATTAAACAATTATCTATCTTTCTTGAAAATAAGAGAGGCCGTTTTACGGAAGTAGCCAAATTATTAGGAGAAGCAGGCATCAACATGTCTGCCTTTACCGTATCGGAAAACTCGGATTTTGGCATTTTGCGTTTGATCGTGTCGGATATAGACAAAGCTATCGAAGTACTTCAATCCAAAAGATATGCGGTAAGCGTTACGGATGTAGTTTGTTTGTATTGCCCCAATCAGCCGGGCGCTTTGGCTAAGGCAATGGATATTATTACGAACGCTGCAATCTTTGTCGAATATATGTACGCTTTCTCACAAGGGGATTCGGCGCATGTTATTATCCGCCCGGACGATGTGAAAAGGTGCGCGGAGGTTTTAAAAGAGAATAAATTAACGTTGATTGCAGCAAGTGATTTATATAAGTTGTAATTATTAACGTTTTGTGTTTTAATTATTAGCAAGGATACGTTAACTTTGCACGTTAAATATATGCGCATGAGAAAAGTAACCTATTTATTAGTGATGATGACAATCTTATTCTCTTCCTGCGGGGAATACAATAAGATATTGAAAAGTACGGATTATGAGCTGAAATATTCTTATGCAAAGAAATATTTTAATGCAAAGCAATATACCAGGTCGGCTACGCTGCTGGAAGAATTGGTGACTATCTTTAAAGGTACGGCCTATGCCGAAGAGTCATTGTATTTACTGGCTCAGAGTTATTATGGGCAAAAAGATTATCAAACGGCTTCACAGTATTTCAATACGTATTATACTACGTATCCTAAGGGTGAGTATGTAGAGATGGCCCGTTTCTATTCGGGGTACGGCTTATATCTGGATTCGCCGGACGCCCGGTTAGACCAAACGCAAACCTATGAAGCGATTAATCAATTACAATTGTACCTGGAGTATTATCCGCAGTCGGAACGTTCTACGGAAGCGCAGAATATTATGTTTGAGCTTCAGGAGAAGCTGGCTTATAAAGAACTGTTAGCTACCCATTTGTATTACAACATGGGAACCTATATGGGTAATAATTACCAGGCTTGTGTAATAACGGCTCAAAATGCACTGAAGAACTATCCCTTTTCAAAATACAGGGAAGAATTCATCTATCTGATGTTGCAATCAAAATATGAATTAGCCCTGGTTAGCGTAGATGAAAAGTTACAAGGACGGTATCGGGATGTAGTAGATGAATATTATAATTATACGAACGAATACCCCGAAGGAAAATATATGAAACAGGCAAAACGCTTCTATGATTATGCCAGCAAGCGGATTACCGACAGTTATTAACGAATTTAATTACTAAAAACAATTATATGGATTATAGAAAATCAAATGCTCCGGCCAATACGGTTACACGTGACATGATGAAATTATCTGCCGATACAGGTAATGTTTATGAAACAACAATGATCATTGCCAAGAGGGCCAACCAGATTACTGTGGAAATGAAGCAGGATTTAGAGAAAAAACTTCAGGAGTTTGCCTCTTACAGCGATAATTTGGAGGAAGTATTTGAAAACAGGGAACAAATTGAAATCTCCCGTTATTACGAAAAACTTCCAAAGCCAACGCTTATTGCCGTTCAGGAATACGAAGAAGATAAAGTATATTATAAAAATCCGGCAAAAGATAAAGGAGCATTTTAATTCGTTGGCAGTTGGCAGTTGACGCTTAATTATGTGATTCAACTGTTAGCTGTCAACTGTCAACTGAAAAATCATGTTACAAAGAATACAAACTGTTTATTTACTTATCATAGCTGTTTTAACGGCTCTTATGTTGTTTATGCCTTTATCGGTGTTACAAACGGACGACGGTTTTTATACGTTTGATGTTTTTGGCGTGAGCGCTGTGGCTACATTGGAGATTGTTTATTCCACATGGGGGCTGTTTGTCTTGGTTGCCCTCATTTCTCTGCTTGCCCTTATTACGATATTCCTTTATAAAAAGAGAATGTTGCAGATACGCCTCTGCCTGTTCAATGCTGTCCTGATGCTTGGGTTTTATGGATTCTTTGCTTATCTGATTGTTGTAATGAAGCAACAGTTGGACGTATCCATAAGTGTACGGATCGCCTTATCTTTCCCTGTTATTTGTTTGATTCTCGACTATTTGGCGATACGTAATATCGGCGCCGACGAAACATTGGTGCGTTCCCTTGAGCGATTGAGGTAGAGTATACGCTATAAAGGTATCAAATAAGTAAGCTTTCCGAAAATTACCTGACTGGATGATTGAGGGAAAGGGGCGCCTTTTCTATTATTGAAGAAATCCCCTAATCCATAGTAGTAACGCCCTTCTAACAGGAAATTACCTATGCCGGTTCTTATCTCAATGCCGGGGCCTCCGCCAATTCCCCAGGCAAATTTCTTTTCTACAGGCTTTGTGTGTAGTTCACGGTAACGGCTATCCAGCGTTTCTTCAAAATCACCCGGCAAGTTCGTCGTTGTCTTCTCATTCATAACAAAACCAATCTTCGGGCCAAGGTTCATAAAGAAACGTACACGTTTTCCCCCAAAATAGATATGAGTAAGGAAAGGAACTTCAATAACATCTATATTTCGTGTGTATTGGAGTGTCTGGTCTTCAAATTTCTCATCCCATCCCTGTTGTGTATAATTTACTTCAAGGATTAGGCCTAAGTGATTTTCCGTTATCCAGCGGCCGGTAAAACCAACGTGTGCACCTGAAAGGTATTGTGTCTGTATTCTAGGTACAAAACTAACGCTGGAAACACCCATACCAAAGGAACCTCCGATAGATAGCTCTTTCTTGAAAGCGTTTTGCCCATTCATAGCAGTGGTAAAAACGAAAAGGGCAATTGACTGTAGGATGAAGCGTTTATTCATTTGTTTAATTCATGGCGAATTACATTAAAATCGCGTTTATTATAGTGGACTATAAACAAGTTGGTGTTGATAAATCCTCCCCAGTTATTGGCGCGATGGAAATCAAATCCCGTCTGGATACTCTTGTAATGGATTTTATCTAAGTTATACTCGAAATTAACGCCATACTTGTAGATTGCACCAAAGAAGAACAGGCCTGTATCAAATCCTAACATACCATATTTGGGATACGTATTCATCATCTCCTTGCTGTACCATGTTTTATATTTAGCGTTGAAGCGCAATACATCATTCGCCATATTATCGGCGTAAAAATTCGTATAAATGTATGTGTCGAGCGCATAGAAATCATCTAAACATTCACGTGTATACGTTTGCCACTCGGGATAACCAAACAGATTAACCGTAAAGGAAGGGTTGGCCTCTACTACCATCCGGAGCGGGGACCGTATTTTGTTTAATGCAGCTCTCGAACCTGAAATAGGAATAATGACATTTCGATTACCGGTAACCATCAACGAAAGGATATCATTGGCGAATGATTCGGGATGGAAAACAAGGTCTTTGAACGGAACTTTCTTTTGTGTCAGTCCCAGTTTGAATGTTTTAATAAATTCAGCCTTATCGTCTGTATCATAGGTGTCAACAAAAATGATATTGTAGTCGTAGAACATTTTATACGCTTCTTCCGACGCTCTTGCATGGAGATACGAATGTGGGGTGTTTACCTGATAGATGTAATAATTGGATAACACATCGTCATTTTTAGACGTAAACGGAATTACATATTTAATACTGTTTTTCCGGGCAAACTCTGCAATAGGTTTAATCTGTTCGTTTTCAACAGCCCCGATTATCAGATGCACATCCTTTAATGCCGTTTCGCTTAGTATCTGATCTAGTTTTTGCGTACCGGCTCCGGTATCGCGTACTGTCAATTCGATAGATATGCCGGCGTTTTTTAAACTGTCTATGGACAGTAATAATCCTTCGTAGTATTCAACAAAACGGGCAGTTGCTGACGTTTGCCCTGTCTGGTCGGACATAAACGGCAATAAGAGCGCTACCTTTATTTTGTCTGCTTTAATGATTTGTTTGGGGGCAGACAGCATGGCGTTCACTTCTCTTTCTTTGGGTTGGGTGGCTGTCTGTGTTATTACCTCTTCTGTTTTAACAGGTATCTTTATAATCATATCGACTTTGACCCCTTTTTTCAATTCGGGATTCTTTGCGATTAACTCCTCAGCCGTAACGTTAAACTTACGGGTAAGGCGGTACATGGTTTCTTTTCTTTCTATTTTATATTCAATGTCTTTTATAACCGTTTGGGACGCTGTTTGGGGTAATTGGCTAATCTTGACAGATGGTATACGGATTGTTTTTCCTATTTGGAAAGCCGCAACGGAAAGCCCGGGATTGGCATTGATTATATTCGTAGCCAGTACCTGGTATTTTTTAGATAACGAATAGAGCGTCTCTTTGGGTTGAATCGTATGGAACAAATAATCAAGGTCTTCTTGTGCGGCAGTAATCGTTGTTGCTATATCTTTTTGGGGAATCCTTAATTTTCCTCCGGCTTTAATTACTTCGCGGCTTTCGGGATTCAGGCGATAGATATCTTCTATGCCGACCCCGTACATGGTAGCGATTGAATAAACGGTCTGTCCCGGTTCAATGGTATGATAAAATATCTTATCATCCTGAATGTCTGTAGAAATAATAGTAACCACTTTCTCTTGGGAATACCCTTTTGCGCAGGTAAAGCAAAAGAATACAGTTAGTATGTAAATTGTGACCTTGCTCATTTTCCGGTTGGATTATTTCCGGCAAAGATAGTGTATCTCGACATAAAATACTAATCTTATATAATATTCAATTGGTAAATAAGTTATCTTTGTGGGGTTGTTCGTTTGGCGGCTCCGGCGATAAGTACTTATTTTAGAATGAAAATCGAAGATTATAGAATGCTTCACAAAATAGATAAGATAGTCATCCTGTTTCTTTTTACGTTATCACTCCAGGCGCAATATACGGTATCGGGAGGCAAGGGCGCCCCTTTGCTTGCCCTTGATGATATACCCAATAAGCTGCAGGTTTATTTAGTGTATGGTATGAACAATGTAGAGATACGTTATACCTCTGCTTCCTCGTCGCATCAGTGGTTCCGGTATAAAATAAAAGCGCTGGAAGCAGAACCTGTTCAGAGCGTGCAGGAAGGAACCACGTCGACGGTTCGTTCGCTTGAAGAAGGATATGGTTATTTTGTAAAGGAAGTAGAAGCGATCGGTTCCAACTCTTTCGTATGGATTATTGATTACAGTAAATATGCGTTTGATATCCGGCAACTACAAATTGTCCCCGACGACGACCCTTGTTACGAAGTCCGCCTGGAAGGAACAGCTACCCTGCCTAAACTTGCTTATTGTATACCCGCTGGCGTGGAATTAGAATTGATGCGTAAATTTGAGATTCTGTATAATACCTTGGAATGGAATAATAGTGAGCGGGTATTTTCTCCGAAAGCCTTGGTTCAAACAGTGGAGAGGACACCTTTCTACCGTTCCCTTTCACCTCCCCCATTGACTGATACGGATATTCAATTGAAAGGCGACCTTTTCGCCCGTCATTTCGGTGTGGAGAAATCAATGAGCGTCAATTATCAGGCAACGGCGATAGAGGCTTATATTGATACAACCGTTGTATCGACGGATGTTCCTAACAGGGTTTCCGGCACGGGCGTAGGCTATTCGGCGCCGGCGGAGTTAAGTTTTACCGCGAAAGTAAATACGCCGGTTGTGACTTTTTACAGATGGGATATTATAAATACCGAAACAAGGGAAACCCTGCGGGTGGAAAATTCGGAAAGTTTTAATTTTACATTCCTTACAGCCGGTAAATATACAGTAACGCTAGACGTAAAGGATAGAAGCAATACGTGTGAGAAAACAGATTCTATCCTTGTGGATATTGGCGACTCTTACCTGAGGATACCCAATGCTTTTTCACCCGGAGCTTCTCCCGGCGTGAACGACGAGTTCAGGGTGGCTTATAAGTCATTGGTTAGTTTTAAAGCCTGGATATTCAACCGCTGGGGAGCGGAGCTCTTCCGGTGGGACGACCCGGCTAAAGGGTGGGATGGAAAAAAAGGAGGTAAATATGTACCGCCGGGCGTTTACTTTTATATAATAGAAGCAAGAGGCTCGGACGGGCGCCGGTATAAGGAAAAAGGAAGTATAAATATAATAAGGCCCAAAAATGTGCAAGATCAGCTTGTTGAATAAAAATAGCGTAAGTTTTATAGCCGCCGGATTGGTATGCCTCTCGGCATGTATTGCCATAAGCTCGCATGATGCGGAAAAAGTAAAAGAAGAACGCCCGCTTGTAACAGGCGTTACAACCACGCCTGATGTACCTTCGTCGGTAACAATCTTTGGTGAACAGGTGGATATTACACGGTATAATATGCACGAAGGATACGACCGGGAAATAAGCAGTTTTACGTATTTCCATTCAACGGTTTTATTGTTGTTTAAGCGCGCTAACTGTGTTTTTCCGATTATCGAACCGATATTGGAAGCCAATGGTATCCCCGACGATTTTAAATACCTGGCTGTTATAGAAAGCCATTTAGACCCGCGCGTATTCTCTCCGGCGCGTGCGGTAGGAACCTGGCAGTTTTTAGAAAGTACGGGTAAACAATATGGATTAACCGTTACGCCGACCGTTGACGAACGTTGCGATGTGGCGAAATCTACCCTTGCAGCCTGTAGATACCTGAAAGAGGCCTATCATAAATATGGCAGTTGGTTTAATGTAGCCGCTTCCTATAATGGAGGGATGGGACGTATCTCCGGGGAATTGAACAAACAGCAGGAAGAAAGCGCTTTCGACCTGTGGCTTGTGCAGGAAACCACCCGTTATCCATACCGGATCATGGCGATTAAGCAGGTATTTGAAAATCCGTATAAATATGGTTTCGTTTTACATGCCAAAGATTTGTATAAGCCAATCAAAACAAAAGAAGTATCCGTCTCCGGAGACATTCCGAATCTGGCCGAGTTTGCCAAAGAACAAGGCGTAACCTATGCCGACGTCAAACGGTTTAATCCCTGGTTAAGAGACAGAAAGTTAAATACATTAGGTAAGACATATAAAATCCTGATACCGGAAGCCGGTGATATGTATTATAAAAAGGCGAATACGTATGTGCATGATTCCCGTTGGGTGGTAGTGAAATGAAAAGGATAGCTGTATTTTGCGGTTCGAGCCTGGGAAAGAATGAGATTTATCGCGAGCAGGCCTGTTTGCTGGGAGAAACAATAGCCCGTTTGGGAATCGGTTTGGTATATGGTGGTGGCAATGTAGGTTTGATGAAATATGTTGCCGACGGCGCCATCCGGCAGGGTGGGGAAGTAACAGGAATTATTCCCGCTTTCCTTAACAAGAAAGATATAGCCCATGCCGGACTTACGGAATTGATTGTGGTCAAAACAATGCACGAACGAAAATTTAAAATGAATGCATTATCCGACGGCATGATTGCCCTCCCCGGCGGTTACGGTACGATGGAAGAATTTTTCGAAATGATAACCTGGGGGCAGTTACATCTGCACCAAAAGCCCGTAGCCATTTTAAATACCAATGGTTTCTACAATCCCCTTATCCGGCAGGTAGAAACGATGCTGGCCGAAGGCTTCCTGAAAGAATCTTATCGCAACCTGTTAATAGTAGATGATACGATTCCCTCTCTATTGGAAAAAATGTACCGGTACCAGCCGCCTGTATTTGATAAATGGGCGTAAATAATCCTTATTAACACGAAATGTATAATGTCATTACAGCAGATGAAAAAAAGAAGGAGTATCCGCCAATATACCGGACAGGATATATCCGACTCATTATTAAATGAATTATTGGAAACGGCAGTGCGCGCTTCCAATACCGGCAACATGCAATTGTATAGCGTAGTAATCACACGCGACCAGGCAAACAAAGTAAAAATGGCGCCTGCACACTTTAACCAGCCAATGGTAACAGCGGCGCCCGTAGTGTTAACCTGCTGTGCAGATGCCAATCGATTCGTAAAATGGGCGGAACAACGGAATGCTCAACCGGGATTTAATAACTTCCAGACATTTATAGCGGCAATGATTGATGCCGTTATCTTTGCACAAGCCTTTTGCACCGCAGCCGAAGAAAAGGGATTAGGCATTTGTTACCTCGGTACGGCAACTTATAATGCAGACAAAATCATAGAGGCTCTTTCGCTTCCCCAATTAGTTGTTCCCGTAGCAACAATCACGGCAGGCTGGCCTGCCGGTACGCCGGAACAGCCGGAACGCCTGCCCCTGGAGGCGATTATCCACCATGAATCATATACCGATTATACCTCCGGCGCTATAAATGCCTTATACAAAGAAAAAGAAGAGCTAAGCGCCAATAAACAGTATGTAAAAGAAAATAATAAAGAAACGCTTGCACAGGTATTCACAGACGTCCGTTACGCCAGGAGTAATAACGAATACTTCTCGGAAGTATACCTGGGCGTATTAAAAGCTCAAGGATTTATGGATTGAGCAGTTAGTCTGAAGAATTATGATTCGCCGGCATTCAACACCTCTATGTCATAACCTATAAACAACCCGCTTTCTATAACGCCGGTGATAGACTTAATCGCATTTTCCATTGTGCGGGGTATTTCATCAAACCGGGCGTCAAGAATCAGGTTTCCGTTTTCTGTAATAACAGGGCCGTCTTTGCCTTCCGCCATCCGGAGATTTATTTCGCGGGGGGATAATTCGTTAAGCGCCTGCCCTACATAGGTGAGTGCATGCGGGAAAACCTCTATCGGAACGGGAAAATTACTGCCCAGGCGGGAAACCATTTTAGACGAATCGGCAATAATGTATGTCTTAGGGCTGGAATTAATCAATAGCTTCTCTTTAAACATAGCGCCTCCTCTACCCTTTATCAAACTTAAATGGCTGTCAATTTCATCGGCTCCATCAAATGTCCAGTCCGGTTTATGTTCCATCAGGCTTGTAACCGGAATATCTACTTGTGCACATGCAATTGTAATTTCAAGTGAAGTCGGAATCGCCTTAATCTGTATATTTTCTTCTTTCACCCGTTTGGCAAGCGCCAATAAGGCCAGGTAAGAAGTTGAGCCCGAACCAACTCCTATGATATCTCCATCATTTGCCAGAGAGGCTATTTTATTGGCTATTATTTCTTTTTCTTCCCTTCGGGCAATGGTGTTCCCCCACGGTAATGCATTTATTATATTATTTTTCCACTCCATTTGTTTAGCCTGATTACTTTACGATGCAAAGTAATAAACATTACATGGATTACACAGAATTTTGCGGAACTATTTTTTTTATAATTTACCTGTTCTGTTATATTTTACGCAGCAACGTTTTGTACATCGAAGGTTCACGTGCCGGCGGGCGCCGGTTTTTATCCGAAACAGTCGTTGCGGCAGGAAGTATTACCGTTTCTGACTTGTCGGAAAGCCTCATCCGGATGGATTTGGGAAGTATTGCGCAGCCCCGCGCAAGGGATTGCAGCGGAAAGCCCGGCCGCCGCACCCCCGGCGAGGGATGCGCCCATAGCCGGAGTTGCTCATTTTTTTAATAAGCGCTGAAATAGTTGCCCTGATTTATTGGCGAAATAAATAATTAGTGTAACTTTGCATCGTAAATAATTGAAAAAATGAAACAAAACAAGCTACATCATCATCATTGCAACAACGGGCAGTAGTTCGGTGGGCTGATGTGTATGTAGCATATATCAAATAGAAACAGAGAAAGGCTTGCCGTTTTACGGTGAGCCTTTTTTTATTAATCACTTTAAATATGAATTGTTCATTATGTTGCGAATTGCTGTACAATCAAAAGGACGTTTATACGACGAGACAATGCTCTTGCTCGAAGAAGCGGGGATTAAATTAAACCGGGGCAAACGTATCCTGCTTTTATCGGCCAAGGGATTTCCTGTTGAAGTTCTTTTCCTGCGCGATGATGATATTCCTCAATCGGTGGCAAACGGAGTAGCTGATGTGGGTATTGTGGGAGAAAACGAATATGTAGAAAAAGGGGCCGGAGCTAAATTAGTGAAACGGCTTGGGTTCAGTAAATGCCGTTTGTCGCTGGCCATTCCCAAAGATGAAGAATACGGGGGAATAGCATGGTTTGAAGGGAAAACAATCGCTACTTCCTATCCTGAAATACTGATCAATTACCTCGGCAGGTGCCATGTAAAAGCAAACTTACATATTATCAGCGGTTCGGTAGAAATAGCGCCGGGTATCGGATTGGCGGATGCTATTTTCGATTTGGTCAGTTCCGGAAGTACATTAATCAGTAACCGCCTGAAAGAAGTAGAAGTAGTGATGAACAGCGAAGCTCTGCTGATAGCCAATAATGAACTTTCCGGCGAAAAACAGGCAATCCTGGATGAACTTCTTTTCCGTTTTGAAGCCATACAGGCTGCCGAAGGAAAAAAGTATGTGCTGCTTAACGCTCCGAAAGATAAACTGAATGAGATTATTGAGATATTGCCCGGTATGAAAAGCCCTACCATAACTCCGTTGGCCGACGACAAATGGGTATCTGTACAGTCGGTTATTACGGAACAACATTTCTGGGAGATTATCGGACGGTTAAAAGCATCGGGAGCTGAGGGTATATTAATTATTCCAATTGAAAAAATGATTGTATGAAAGTCTCCAAATATCCCGCCCGGCCGGAATGGGAACGTTTGATCCTGCGACCGGTATCAGACGTTTCCAATTTATTCGGCATAGTACAAACCGTACTGAATGAAATAAAGGAAAAGGGCGATAGAGCCGTAAAACGGTATGCTGAGAAGTTTGATAAGGTATTGCTCTCATCCTTACAAGTTTCCGAAGAAGAGACAGAAGAAGCCTGCAACCTTGTCTCCACTGAATTGAAACAGGCCATTCTGACCGCTAAAAACAACATTGAGAAATTCCACGCTTCCCAGCGGTTTACCGGACAAAAGGTTGAAACGGCTCCCGGAGTGATTTGCTGGCAAAAGGCGGTTCCTATCGAAAAAGTCGGTCTGTACATACCCGGGGGTACGGCCCCGTTATTCTCTACGGTATTAATGCTGGCCATCCCTGCTAAGATAGCGGGTTGTGAAGAGATTATCCTGTGTACCCCGCCCAACAGGGAAGGCAAGGTGCATCCTGCCATCCTTTTCGCCGCTAAAACAGCAGGAGTAAGTAAAATATATAAAGCAGGCGGGATACAGGCAATCGGGGCTATGGCGTATGGTACGGAGTCTATCCCCAAGGTGTATAAGATATTCGGCCCCGGCAACCAATATGTTACAGTCGCCAAACAATTAGTCGCCCTGCAAGATGTGGCGATCGACATGCCGGCCGGCCCTTCCGAAGTAGAAGTGATTGCCGACGAAACAGCCAATCCGGTATTTATTGCCACCGATTTCCTTTCGCAGGCAGAACATGGGGCAGACAGCCAATCGATATTAGTTACCACGGCCGAATCTATCGTGACAGATGTAATGCAAGCCATCGATGAACAACTGGCCGAACTTCCGCGCCGGGAAATTACCGCCCAAGCGCTCGAAAACAGCCACATCATCGTGTTGAAAGACACTCGGGAAGCGATAGACTTCACCAATTTGTACGCGCCCGAGCATCTGATTATCCAAACAAAGGATTATATGTGTATAAGCGAACAGATAAAAAACGCCGGAAGTGTGTTCCTGGGAGCTTATACGCCCGAAAGCGCCGGCGATTATGCTTCGGGCACGAATCATACATTACCCACAAACGGGTATGCCAAAGCGTATAGCGGCGTAAACCTGGATAGTTTTATCAAGAAAATAACATTTCAGGAGATTACGCCCGAAGGGATAAAACAATTGGGTGACACCATCCGCGTGATGGCCGGTAACGAAGCATTGGACGCTCACCGTAATGCAGTAACAGTCAGATTAGAAACCATATGAAAAATCTTAAAGAATTAGTTCGACCGAATATATGGAACCTGAAACCCTATTCGTCTGCCAGAAATGAATTTCAGGGAGAAGCATCTGTTTTTCTGGATGCCAATGAGAATCCTTACAACGAGCCATACAACCGGTATCCCGACCCTCTGCAGTGGAAGCTCAAAGACAAAATAGCGGCATTGAAAGGGATAGAGCGTACCTCCATTTTCTTAGGCAACGGCAGCGACGAGGCTATTGACCTGCCTATCCGCGCTTTTTGCGAACCGGCAGCAGACGCTATCTTGTCTATCGATCCCTCTTACGGGATGTATCAAGTGGCAGCGGATATTAATCATGTAACCTGCCGCAAAGTACGGTTGAATAATGATTTCAGCCTCAATGCCGGCGCACTTTTACAGGCCGTTGAGGCCAATACAAAGATTATCTTTCTTTGTTCGCCCAATAATCCGACGGGGAATGCACTCAATCGCGACGAACTGTATAAAGTGATTAACGGATTTGAAGGAATTGTAGTGATTGACGAGGCTTACATTGATTTTTCTGTCTCTCCCTCCTTTCTGAAGGAATTGAAAGACTTCCCTAACTTAATTGTACTGCAAACGCTTTCCAAAGCATGGGGAGGCGCAGGAATCCGTTTGGGAATGGCCTTTGCATCGCCTGAGATTATTGATATATTGAATAAAATCAAATATCCTTACAATATCAATCAACTAACGCAGGAACGGGCGCTTGAGCTATTGAACCGGCAAGAAGCGATGAAAGGAGAACTGTCCGAAATTCTGAACGAACGTACTCTGGTAGAAACAGCCCTGCTGGAATTACCTTTCGTGCAACGAATTTATCCTTCGGACACCAATTTTATCTTGGTAAAGGTAGACGATCCGAATGTTACCTATGATTACCTGGTGAGGAAAGGAATCATTGTACGCAATCGGCACACTGTAACCTTATGCGAAGGTTGCCTGCGTATTACCATTGGTACGCCGGGGCAAAACAACTTATTATTAAAAGCGCTTCAAACAAGAAAATTATGAAACGGGCTCTTTTTATCGACCGCGACGGTACCTTGGTTGTAGAACCGCCGTTGGATTACCAGTTAGACAGCCTTGAAAAGCTGGAGTTCTACCCCAAAGTATTCCGCAACCTGTTTTTTATCAGAAAACAGTTGGATTTTGAGTTTATCATGGCCACCAATCAAGATGGCTTGGGAACAGCTTCATTTCCCGAAGAAACATTCTGGCCGGCTCATACCAAAATGCTAAAGGCGTTGGAAGGCGAAGGCGTCACCTTCGACAATATCCTGATAGACCGCTCTTTCCCGGAAGATAATTCACCCGGCAGAAAACCCCGTACCGGTATGTTTACCCAATACATGAATGGCGATTACGACCTGGCAAACAGTTATGTAATAGGAGACCGGCTGACAGACATGGAACTGGCCGCTAATTTAGGATGTAAAGGCATCTGGCTACATAGTCTGGAAGGCGCCCGCGAAAAGCTATACGGTAAAGACCTGTCTCCTGCCCTGATTACCGGCGATTGGGATAAGATAACAGAATTTCTTTTTGCCGGCGAACGGCGTGCAACGATTCAGCGAACAACAAAAGAAACGGATATTTACGTAGAAATAAATCTCGATGGTAACGGACAAACAGCTATTTCGACAGGCTTGGGTTTCTTTGACCATATGCTCGACCAGATAGGAAAGCATTCCGGCATAAACGTAACGATCCGCGTTGCAGGCGATTTAAACGTAGATGAACATCACACCATAGAAGATACCGGCATCGCTTTAGGAGAAGCCTTATTGAAAGCGTTGGGCGATAAAAGAGGAATCGAACGATATGGCTATACGCTGCCCATGGATGATTGCCTGTGCAGTGTGGCCTTAGACTTTGGCGGCCGCCCCTGGCTTGTTTGGAATGCGGAATTCAAACGCGAAAAAGTAGGCGATATGCCAACAGAAATGTTCTACCACTTTTTCAAAAGCCTCACCGACGCTGCCAGGATGAACCTCAACATCAAAGCCGAAGGCACTAATGAACACCACAAAATAGAAGGAATATTCAAAGCGTTGGCCCGCAGCATCAAAATGGCCATCCGCAGAGATATCTACAACTATGAATTACCCTCCACAAAAGGAGTTATTTGAAAAAAGAGAACCCATCTGAAACCCGCCTTCGGGTTCCTGAGAAAGTTTGTGGGAAGAAAAATACAGGCTCCTGTCGGAAATAAATTTATATCTCTTATCTTTGCCCCGTGATAATTATATAAGTAATGTGGGATGGCAAGGGATAAAATGACGCAATTCATTAACCTTCGGCAGGTACTTCGGGAGAAAAGTCCGTCTCTTGCGAAGAAGTTGCCGGGCTTTATCGTTAATTATTTGATTCGTATAGTGCATCAGGATGAGCTGAATTATATACTGAATCATTATCACGATAAGGAGGGTGTGGATTTCATGGTTGACCTGCTTGATTACTTCGACCTTACATTGGAAACGGACGGTGTGGAAAATATTCCGGATACCGGGCGTTATGTGTTTGCTTCTAATCACCCCTTAGGCGGCTTGGATGGTATTTGCCTGTCGGCTTTTCTGGGACGGCGGTTTAACGGAAAGATCCGTTATCTGGTAAACGACCTCCTTTTATTTATTCCCAATTTGCGTTCTATTTTTATTCCGGTCAATAAACATGGCAGGCAGGCGAAGCAAACGGCTGTTTTAACAGACGAAGCTTATGCTTCCGATAATCAAATTATTACTTTTCCTGCCGGGCTGTGTTCGCGGAAAATAAAAGGGGAAATAACGGATTTGGAATGGAAAAAGTCATTTATCCGGAAAGCCGTAGCATACAAACGCGACGTTATACCCGTCTATTTTGAGGGGAGAAATTCTGATTTCTTTTATCGTTTAGCCAATATTCGTACCGGGCTGGGCGTAAAGGCGAATATTGAAATGCTTTATTTATCTGATGAACTATTTAAGAGTAAGCGCTCTACTTATCATATATATTTTGGCAAACCGATTTCCTGGCAGACATTCGATGCGGGTAAAACGCTGTCTGAATGGGCCGGATGGGTTCGCGATATATCGTATGCACTTAGAAAATAAAAGAAACACTTATATGCAAGAAGTAATTAAACCTATTAATCGCGCACTGCTTAAAGCAGAGTTAACCCCGGACAAACTTTTGCGAAGGACGAATAAATCCAATAACGAGATTTATATTACTACCGCACATGATTCGCCTAATATAATGCAGGAAATCGGCCGTTTGCGCGAGTTGGCTTTCCGTCATTACGGCGGAGGAACGGGAAATTCTGTTGATATTGACGAGTTTGATACCATGGAAGGCGCTTACCGCCAATTGATTGTTTGGAGCCCGGAAGAAGAAATCATATTAGGCGGATACCGTTTTTTGTGTGGGGCGGATGTAAAGTTCGACGCCGCCGGCAAGCCTGTTTTAGCTACGGCTCACCTCTTTCATTTTTCCGGAACATTTATAAAGGATTATCTTCCTTATACGGTGGAGCTGGGCCGTTCTTTCGTAACCCTCGAATTTCAGGCAACGCGCGAGAGTAACAGCAAAGGTATTTTTGTGCTTGATAATTTATGGGATGGATTGGGCGCTTTGTCTGTATTAGAGCCTACGCTTCAATACTATTTTGGTAAAGTAACGATGTATAATACATACAACCCGCATGCCAGGGATATGATTTTGCATTTTCTTGCCGTTCATTTCCCCGACCCGGATAAGCTGATTACGCCTATTTGCCCGTTGGAAACACATCCGGACTTAAATCAGATGGATATTTTGTTTAGTTCCGATAATTATAAAGAGAATTATAAGGCATTGAATATGGAAGTGCGTAAACTGAAAATCAACGTTCCTCCTTTGGTAAGCGCCTATATGAGCCTTTCTCCTAAAATGCGGACTTTCGGAACAGCCGTCAATCACGAGTTCGGCGATGTGGAAGAAACAGGTATCTTGATTGCGATTGATGAAATCCTTGAAACCAAAAGAAAACGGCATATAGAAACCTATTTCAGGGAAGAATATCCGTGCCAGCCCTTATTGAAAGGCTTAGGGAAATAAAAAATCATAATGGTTTCCCGTAAGGTTTTATATTCCACGCCGTACAGGCCCAGAAAGGTTCCTTATCTTCTTTCTCAAAAATACACAGGCTTCCGGTTGCTACTTTCAGGTCGTGTTCCTGCGAGAATTGTTCAAGGTTTCCGGTTAAGCAGGGAGCAAACCGTATGATGCCGTTTGAAGCAACTAATAAAGTCGTTTGGAGGAGGGGGACTTCTTTTTCGGCGAAATTCTCCCAGGTCTTAATGATTTGCTGAGGGTTTGCTTTCCAGCCATCGGGAACTACGACCTTTTTATTCCACTCATTAATAATGATCCTTCCTTTTTCGATGTTGCCGTTTCCTAATCGAAGCATGACTTCTTCTTCGGTTTTATTCTCGTCTACGCCATAATCTATTTCCGTGAAATGAGTTAATATCGTAAGATCCCTCTTGATATTCATTGCTTTTATCGCTAATCCGGCTGTTTCGAGGCATCTCTTCAATGGGGATGAATATATTTTATGAGGGATTAATCCGTGCTCTTTTAAATAAAGCCCGATACGTTTTCCCTTTTCTGCTTCTACTAACGGCAGGTCTGTTCTGGCGCCTACCCTGGTAGGCGTTTCTCCCGGGCGGAAGGTGTTTCCGTGGCGGGCTATTATGATTTTAGTTCGCATGATTTGTTGCTGCTTCTGTGATATTGCATTATTAATCAGATTAATTCGCCATATTGATTGATGATGGCTTCTACCCTCTGTATATCTTCCGGCGAATCTACGCCGTTTGTTGTTTCCCGCCCGCGATAATCAACGTCTACCATTTTGATTTTAAATCCGTTGTACAGGAACCTCATTTGCTCTAACCCTTCTATATACCCTTTTTCGTAGATGGATTCTTCCGAGGTAAAATACTTTTCCAAAGCTTCACAGGTATAAGCATACAGCCCGATATGACGGCGCACCGGGCTCTTTCCCGGATGGGCTTTCCTGGCTTCTTCCGGCTTTCTTATGGCTGGAAGAATGCTTTTTGAAAAAGCGAGGGCGTAATTTTTATTGTCGGTCAATACGGTTGTTCCGGAATAAGGCGTAGCTTTTTTATCCTCCGCCATTTTTTCGTAAGCAGCCCAGTCTAACAAAACACAAGGCGTATAAACGGCGGCTGACTTATCCCGCATCCATTCGTCAATGATATTTTGCAAAATCCAGGGAGGGCAAAGCGGGTTATCCCCTTGCAGGTTAATAATCAATTGTGGTTTGCCATCCCGTTTGTTTGCCGCTTCCCAACACCTTTCCGTACCATTCCGGCATGCTTCGGACGTCATTACCACCTTTATATGATGCCTCTCGCAGAAATCTTCAATAGCCGGATGGTCTGTTGCTACCACATAGCTGCAGGCATCATTTTGTTTGCATACAAAGGCGGCTGTTTCAGCTACCCGTTGAATCATCGGTTTCCCCTTGATAAGTTGCAAAGGCTTTGCCGGAAGCCTTGTGCTGGCATATCTGGCCGGGATAACGATAAGTACTTTTGTCTCTTCCATTGCTTTTTATATCGCCTGATTAGGCTCCCCCTGCGGAAGCCTTGCAAATATACGGTGATTTTTTTTATGTGCGTCTTTTTTTTAGATGACTATGGATGTGTCTTTAAAAAAACGGATGTAACGGATGCTGTTTTTTCCGTGATTTTTTTCATTTCGCCTGTAAAAATCTTCATTTCATCACATCTGTGTTTGTTTTCATTTATTATTAAACTTTTTTCTGTACGTTTGTTCTACAATTTAGTTGGATAGATGGTTGCTGATATCATGAAATACAGGATGGCTCTTTGGGGGGGGCTTTTGTTTCTTGCGCTGGCTTTGTTTTTACAAGGGACGAATGCGTATCATTTTCTTTTTATTGAGCAAAATCAGTTATTCTTGTTTTCCGGTTCCTATATGGGGGAGAGGGTTATGGTTCCGGGCGGGATGGCTTTGCTCGTGGGGGAATTTTTAGTGCAGTTTTTTATCGTACCTTATGCAGGCGCCGTTATAACGGCCTTGTTGCTTACCGGTGTGGGGGTACTGACGACTCTTGTTTGTAAACGGATTGCGCCGGCTTTTTCTTTGTGTCTGTTTTACTTCTTACCGGTTCTGTCTCTGTTGTTTATGCACTTTAATTTTAATTACCGGATACAGGGTACGGTGGCGTTTGTTTTTTTGCTTTTCTTTATTTATCTCTATCTTTCTGTTGCCGTTTTCAGGTATCGGTTGTTGATGGCGGTTGTTGTTGTACCGCTCCTTTTTTGGTGGGGAGGGCCTGTTGCATGCCTTTATGCTTTTTGCGTCTTTTTATGGGAGGTGTTGAACCGTGTCCGTGGCTGGTATTGGATGTTGCCGGTGGTATTGGAGGCCGTACTTATTGCCTGTGCCAATGTGCACGCTGCGATTGTGAGTGAATATAAATTTGCATTTCTCCCGGACATTTATTTTCATACAAGGTTAGCGGCTCCCTTCTGTATTTATTTTTCATGGATTTCGTTGCCCGTTATCTTGGCGGGCGTTTCTTTACTCCGGGGCAGGGGGCCGGAGAAAAAGAAAACGCAGATGATGGTGGATGCGATGCAAGTATTGTTGATCATTGGCTTATCATGGCTTAGTATACCTGTCTATAATAATACGAAATCGGTCAAACTTAAGCAATTGGATTATTATACCCGGACGCGGCAATGGGACAAAGTGATTGAAAATTGCGAAGGCCGCCTGAATAATTATCTTTACCTCTGTTACCTGAATATGGCTTTAGCCGAAAAAGGAATGTTGGCCGACAAAGCTTTTACTTTCGATCAACGAGACGTACAGGGATTGTTTATTCCCTGGAATAAGACGGCTTCGGCATCCACCTTATTGAGCGATGTGCATTTCACGGCAGGTACGGTTGCCATAGCACAGGAGAAAGCCTTTGAAAGTTATGTCAGTTCATTAGGATATGGAAATCCGCGCATGTTACAACGTTTGGTACAAACGAATTTGATTTATGGCGAATATCCCGTTGCAGAGAAGTACCTGGATATATTGGATAAGACGTTCTTTTATTCGGATTGGGCGAAGGAGCATCGAAAATTCCTTTATAATGATGCGGAGGTAGAGAAAGATGCCGTGCTGGGGGAGAAACGCAAAGGATTACCGGAAGCAAATTATCTGTCGAACCCGGATCTGATAGAAAAAGATTTGCTGTCGGTAGCCGAACAATATCCGGCGAACCGTAATGCGATTGAATATGTTGGAGTGGGTTATTTGTTGATGAAGAATTTAAGCGCATTTGAAAACCTGATGAACAACTATTATCATACGGATGTATTACCTTCTTTGCCTGTCTCTTTCCAGGAAGCTGTTATTATACTTTACGAAGCGAATCCTGCAATTTGGGCTCATTACAATGTTTCCGAATCGATTATCCGGCGATTTGCCGACTTTAAGGGGCTGATAAAAACAAACCGCGAAAATCCGCCTGTAGCCGAAGCGATCCGTCTGTTTGGAGATACCTATTGGTGTTATTTCATGTTTAAATAAAAGTGTATGCGTAATCAACTACTCTGCCTGCTTGTCTTGTTCTTATCGGGAGCCTGTTCTCATTCTCCGGTTAAGGTGGATGAAGAACTCAATCAATTGCCGGAGCTGTTTCCCGATTATACCGGTTGTACCATTCCGCCTAATATCGCCCCATTGAATTTTACACTGGCAACAGCATACGACGAGGCGTATGCCGTTTTTTCCTGTGCCGGTAAAGAATGGGAAGTGAAAGCAGGCAGGGAACAATTTACATTTCCGGTTTCGAAATGGAGAAAATTCCTGCAGCAGTCAAAAGGTGCCGCTATCCATGTAAAGATTACAGTTAAGAAAGATGGGAAATGGATAGGATATCGTCCTTTCCGGTTACCCGTAGCGCTGGAACCGGTAGACGCTTATATTGCTTACCGGCTGATAGAGCCGGGCTATGAGTTATGGAATCAGATGGGTATCTATCAACGGAATCTTGAAAACTACACCCAAAGCCCGATTATCGAAAATAAGATGACAAACAATGGCTGCATGAACTGCCATTCGTTTTGTATGCAGAATCCTGCGAAAATGCTGTTTCATCTCCGGGGCTCGTTAGGATGTACCATTTTGCTGGACGGGGATAAGATAGAGCGGTTAAATACAAAAACAGGCCAAACCATGTCTGCCTTAGTCTATCCCTCTTGGCATCCCGGCGGGCGGTATATCGCTTTTTCGGTAAACGACACGAAACAGGCTTTTCATATGCATAGCCGGAACCGTGTGGAAGTATACGATTATAAATCGGATGTAGTAGTATACGATATAGAGAAACATGAAATCATCACAACACCTTCACTGTTTTCCGAAAGCCGGATGGAAACATTCCCTGCCTTTTCGCCCGATGGCAAAACGCTTTATTTCTGTACTGCCGATACATGCGCCATGCCCGATAAATTTACAAAAGTGAAATACAGCCTTTGTTCGGTTGCTTTCGACCCGGAAATCCGCCGGTTCGGTACGGTTGCAGATACGTTATTTCATGCAGGGGAAAGTGAGATGAGCGTTTCATTCCCCCGTGTTTCGCCCGACGGCAACTATCTTATGTACACAAAAGCCGCTTATGGAAACTTCTCTATTTGGCATAAAGACGCAGATTTGTGGCTGATAGCGCTTGCTTCGCGAAAACATTTTCCATTGGAAACAGCCAATAGTCAGGATGTGGAAAGCTATCATTCATGGAGTAGTAACAGCCGCTGGGTTGTATTCGGCAGCCGTCGCCTGGACGGTTTGTATACCCGCCTCTATATTGTTTATATAGATGCCGGCGGGCAGGCAGGAAAACCTTTCCTTGTTCCACAGAAAAAGGTGAGCTTCTATCATGATTTCATGAAATCGTATAATATACCGGAATTTATAACCGGGAAAGTGAGAGAACAAGGATACCGGATCGGGCAAACAGTCAAAAAAGAAAAGGGGACAGATGTTTCATTTGCTGAAATGGAATAAAAAGACACCATACTGAAAAAAAAATTTGTTACGTAGAAACAGTGCGCAGCACCGCCTGATCTTTGTAATGTTAAACAATTTAAAGAGTGTCGTTATGAAATTTAATGTTACAAACAAAGGAATGGACAAGGTGCTAAACCACGAAGGCGCCCCTGCTTATCGCTTATCGGCAGAATTGAGTTTGTATTCAGCCGTTGTTACCTCTTTGCAGAGTGATTTTTTTTATGAAAAGGCTGAACGCCGGCGGATATGCGAATTAATTGCGCAGAGCGAGCCCTTGTTCGTTGCACAGTTGGCCGTGTATGCACGTACGAAGATGAATCTGCGCTCCGTGCCGTTGGTTCTGGCTGTTGAATTGGCCAAAGTACATAAAGGCGACGACTTGTTATGCCGGATGGTGTCCCGGATTGTACAACGCGCCGATGAAATCACCAAATTATTAGCGTATTATCAAGTAGCTAACAATAGAGGTGGTTTTAAAAAGCTGAATCGTTTGTCAAAGCAATTACAAGCCGGCTTACAGGAAGCGTTTAACCGCTTCGATGAATATCAGTTTGCCAAATACAACCGTGATACGGCCGTAGGCCTGCGCGACGCCTTATTCCTGGTTCACCCGAAAGCAAAAAATGAAGAACAGCAGATGTTGTTCAACAAAATAGTGAAGGATATGCTTGAAACCCCTTATACATGGGAAACGGAATTATCGGCAGTAGGCCAGGTGAAGTATGCCGACGACGCTAAAAGAGCGCTTGCTTTCCGCGCCAAATGGGAAGAACTGATTGACAGCCGTAAAATGGGTTACATGGCATTGATGAGAAATTTGCAGAATATCATGGAAGCAAACGTTTCTTCCGAACATATGACAAAGGTTTGCGTTTCCTTGTCTTCGGCAGAGGCGGTAAGGAGATCCAGACAATTACCGTTCCGTTTCTTGTCGGCTTATCGTGAAGTTTCCCGCGTGCCTTCCCTTTATGCCGGCCGTATCATGGATGCTTTGGAAGAAGCGGTTTGGGTGTCGACTGAAAACATAGCCGGTTTCAATGAAAACACAAATGTTCTGCTGGCTTGCGACGTGTCCGCTTCCATGCAAAAGCCGGTGTCGCCCAAAAGCAAGGTGCAACTGTATGATATTGGTTTAATGCTGGCCATGTTGCTTAAGTCACACTGCAAAAATGTGATATCGGGTATGTTTGGCAGTTCATGGAAAGTAATGAATATGCCCTCCAAAAGTATATTAAGTAATGTAGACGCCTTTTACCGCCGTGAAGGGGAAGTAGGTTATGCAACAAACGGCTACCTGGTTGTTGAATATCTTCTGGAAAAGAATATCCGGATGGATAAAGTGATGATATTCACAGATATACAATTATGGAACAGCGTTGGTGATACACTAATATGGCCTCTTTGGCGAAGGTATAAGAACAGGTATCCAAGTAGCCGGCTGTACCTTTTCGACTTAGCCGGATATGGCACTACTCCCTTGAATGTAGCGGAAGTCGAAGGCGTTTACCTGATAGCCGGCTGGTCTGATAAAATATTTAATGTTTTATCCGCTTTGGAAAATAACGAGAGCACGTTATCGGAAATCCGGGGAATGACCGTTTAACTTGTAAAAAAAGGTGGCCCGCAAGCCACCTTTCCCTTTATATTATAATATTATAATATCTGCATTCCTTCTTCTTTGGCCGACTGGTCTTCCCCGGAAGGAGTAATGAGTTTATAACCCTTCCCGTGAATGTTGATAATTTCAATGGAGGGGTCGTCTTTCAGTAATTTACGCAGTTTGGTTATGTACACGTCCATGCTGCGGGCATTGAAGTAATTATCATCTACCCAGATTGTTTTAAGCGCGTAATTACGTTCCAGTATTTCGTTGGCATGCGCACAAAGAAGGCTCAGTAATTCACATTCTTTTGTAGTCAATTTGGTCGCTTTTTCACCGATGGAAAGCGTTTGTTTTTGGGTATCGAACAGGAAGTTCCCTAGTTTATAAAATGGGATATCTTTCAGCTTCTTCCCTTTTACACGGCGAAGGATTGCTTCGATGCGGAGCAATAGTTCTTCCATGCTGAACGGTTTCGTCAGGTAATCGTCAGCGCCAATCTTGAATCCTTCCAATATATCTTCTTTCATTGTTTTTGCCGTAAGGAAAATAATAGGTATTTCGGGATTGATGGAGCGAATTTCCTGTGCCAACGTGAATCCGTCTTTTTTAGGCATCATAACATCAAGTACGCAGAGGTCGTATTTACTTTTTGTAAATCCTTTGTAACCGGCTTCTCCATCGGAGAACAGATCGGTGATATAACCTTTCGCTTGCAGGTATTCTCTTAATAACATGCCAAGGTTCTCATCGTCTTCGCAAAATAAAATTCTCAGTTTTTCTTCCATAACTAACTTTTTATAAGAGGTAAAGTAATAATAAATTTCGTTCCTACATTTCCGGCTCCGTTTTCGGCGCGGATACTTCCTTTATGGTCTTCTACAATTTTACGGACATAGGCAAGGCCTAATCCGAATCCTTTTACGTCGTGGACATTGCCGGTCGGAACCCGAAAAAAACGGTCGAATACCTTTTTATGGTATTCTTTTTTTATCCCGATTCCATTATCTTCAATGGATATGAGCAATTTGTTGTTGTCATTCCATGTCTTAGCCGTTAATTTTAAAGGCACATCCTGTTGGCGGTATTTCACGGCGTTGTCCATTAAATTGAACAACACGTTTGTAAGATGCATCTCATCCACATAGATAGCCGAATAGATTGCTTCCAGATCAATATCTAAGGTGCCTCCATATTTTTCTACTTTTAGTACAAAGGTATTGGCAATGTTCGCTATCAAATCGTTTGCATCTACTTCTTTTAAATTAAGCGCTGCCCTTTGGCGTTCAAACAGCGACATTTGCAATACCTTCTCAACCAGAAAGCCCAGCCGTTTGGTTTCGTCATTGATAACGCCTGATATATGTTTGAATACATCGGGGCTTTTGGTAATATCCGAATCTTTCAACATTTGCGAGGCAAGCGATATGGTAGAAACCGGTGTTTTCAACTCATGCGTCATATTGTTGATAAAATCATTTTTCATCTCGGATAATTTCTTTTGCCGGAATACAATATATAATGTAAAAGTGAAAGTAGCCAATAGCATCAGGGAGAAAATAACAGATGGTACGATAAATGATACTTCACTGTAAATATAATCCTGCTTGGTAGGAAAATAGACCCTTAAATAGTTTTGCCTGGAGGGAGGGTCGTTCGGAAACAATACGGCGGTCAGAATATCCGAGGCAATCGGCTGTTTTTGAATCTCTCCACTCTGATAAACGGTATTCCCGTCTTTGTTGATAACAGAAAAAACAAAAGGCAGATTTAAACTGTTATTCACAAATTCTGTTTTCAGATAGGTGTTTAAGTGCTTGAAATCGATACGTTCTTCTATCGGTTTGAGGCTCGAAGTATTCATCATGCTGATTACTACTTCATTGATTAAGTCGATGTTGTATAAATACTGGCGTTTATACGCATCGGCCAATTCTTTCGACCGGGCTACAATATTACTTGGCGATTGTTTTTTTAGCAGGGAAGATAAGGGTTGTGATTGTGTATTGCTGAAACTGTGCAATTCGATGCGTTGCATCGTGCCGTTTGAATCTTTTATTTGTAACTGGTAACTTTCCTGGCTGTTGAATTGCCGGATTTGTTGTGGATTGTATGTGTTTTGATGCGGGTAGTTGCCCAATACTTTGCTCAAATCGTCTTCCACATATTTGCGCGTTTCATCAAGTTCAAGATTATGGGAAACCTGAAATAAACATTTTTTCACGGTTTCATTGAATTGTTCGCTGCGTGTTTTAAGTATTTCGCTTACATAGTTTAATTGCAAATAGAGTAAACCTGCAAAAGCGAATGCCATCACAACAGCCAATAACCAAATTGTAGACTTCCTCATATCAACGATCCTATATCTTAAAAGAGTAACAAATAAAGCATCTTTTGGTTTAATATTCACATAAAAAAAGTAAAAAATGAGGCTTTTATCTGTTAATAATATATTATATTCGTAGATGTTTTATTTCTTAATCCTTTGTGTAGCAATAAATTATTGTGATAGTGGTATGGAGATTGAATGAAAAAGAGAAATGAGAAGTTTAAAATAACAGAAAGGATATTTGTGTTTAACGGATTGCTACTTTACGGACAGTTTCACCGATGCGGACAATATAATATCCTTTTGCGATGTTTACAGTGTATTCTCCGGAAGATTGCGTCATCTCAATTTCCACTACCTTTATACCTACTACACTATATATTTCGAGTTTACTTCCAATCGGAGCATTCGTTACTTTTATACGGTTATCAATAGCAACTACTTCGACGGTAGGCTTTTCGGGCGTTTTTTTTGTGGCATAAGCCGTCCCGTTCGTTTGCCGGGCATGCGCAGAAACCAAACCAACACCTGTGCTTAACACGAATACCATGAAAATATAAAAAAACGCCTTCATGTTTCAAGTCCTAAATTGACACAAATGTAAAAAGTTTTCTTGAAATGATTGCTATAACGAATTGATAATTTGCAACGTTACTGTAAATTCTGTTAATTTTTACCGGTGTTCTTCCTTTCGTTTTTTATTTTCTCCCGTGATTTGAACCGTTTAATCTGGACATGCCGTAATAAGAAAATTGCTCCTAAGGTAAGAACGATGACAAGGCAATATTGAGTCCAGCCGATATCCGGTTTATTACCGGGCCAGCCAATCACACTCATCACAAGTAAATAGATAAGGAGTACAGCGCTGGTAATGTTTATTTTTTTCATCTTTATTGATTATAGGATGCAAATATACATAAATTACCCGATTATTATGCAAGGCCCAAATTTCCGTGCCGGGCGTTGCACACATGTATGCAAGTCTCAAATTTTCGTTCTGAGTGTTGCACACATGTATGTAATGCTCAAACCCGCCGGGATGCCGCAGAACGCATAAATGCGTTAAAGCGGAATAGATTAGTTATTCCGGATAAAACACATATTCTTTTCCGGGTTCGGTTTGTATGTCATATTCAATTGCCTGAGGTACGGACGGCGGGTTTAAGACGGCCTTTTCGGAGATGAGCGGGCGGGGAATTTCAGGCGTTTTAAAAAATATGTTCGGATTCTCGCCGTCGGATTGTTTTAAGGCGGCACCTGTTGCTGACACCAACGGAGTTGCCGTGCGTATGCGCAGGTTGCCGCCTAAAGACGACTTTACTTTCAATGTCCGGACTTTTCCATTCTTCCATGTTATGTCTGTCTGAAATCCTCCTCTGGCCCGTAAGCCGCTGACCTCCCCTTTGCTCCATACATCGGGGAGGGCGGGCAGGATATGGACAGCGCCATCGTGGCTCTGTAGCAGCATCTCTGCAATTCCGGCCGTACACCCGAAATTACCGTCTATCTGGAAAGGCGGATGGGCGTCAAACATATTGGCATACGTCCCCCCGCCTTTATAATCTGTCTGGTGATTATCCGTCAGCCTCAATTGTTCGGTGATGAGTTTATGCGCCCGGTTGCCGTCCATAAAACGTGCCCACAGGCATACTTTCCAGCCCATAGACCAGCCGGTAGCGGGGTCTCCGCGGTAATTTAGCGACGTCCGTGCGGCGTCGAACAGTTCGGGCGTACGGTAAGGGGAGATCAGGCCTGCCGGATAGACGCCATACAGGTGCGATACATGCCGGTGTTTATCGTCCGGATCGTCCCAGTCATACATCCATTCCTGCAATTGCCCGTATTGGCCGACTTGCATCGGAGCCAGCCGCTGGCGGGTTTGCCTCAGCGTGTCGGCAAAGGCGTCGTCGATTCCCAGTACTTCTGTTGCTGCAATCAGGTTTGTAAAGAGTTCAAACAGCAGTTGGTTATCCATGGTTACCCCTGCGGCATTCGTTGTTCCGGTTTCCCTGTCGAATGAGTTTTCCGGCGAACAGGAAGGAGATACCACCAACCAGTGATTTTCCGGTTCTTCTATCAGGAAATCAAGGAAAAATTGCGCCGCTCCTTTCATCATCGGATACACCTCGGCCAGATACGCCTTATCTCCCGAATACATATAATGTTCCCACAAGTGCCGGCTAATCCAGGCGCCTCCCGACGGCCACATACCCGAACCGGCAAAGTCTATCGCCCCGGTAGTGCGCCATATATCCGTATTATGGTGCAATACCCATCCTCCGACGCCGTACATGAGGCGGGCCGTACGGGCTCCTGTTTCGGCAACTTCTTTTGCCATTTGAATAAACGGCTGGTGCAGTTCCGGCAGATTCGTTATTTCTGCCGGCCAATAATTCATCTCTGCATTGATGTTTGTGGTATATTTACTGTCCCAGGGGGCTTCCATCAGGTCGTTCCATATTCCCTGCAGGTTTGCCGGCTGATTGCCCGGCTGCGAGCTGGAGATAAGCAAATAGCGTCCGAATTGAAAGTACAGGGCAGCCAGATGAGGGTCTTTAACGTTCGCAAACTCAAGAATACGTACATCGGTAGGTTTGTTGAAGGCTTCCGTTACTCCCAGGTATAACTGTACACGGTCAAAGTATTGGCGGTAACAGGCCGTATGGGCGGCCTTCAATGTTTTGTAATCTTTCTGCAAAGCCTGCTGCAGATATTCGCTGGTCTGTTTGTCCGGGTCGGCGCTCAGGTCGTGATAGTTCACAAAATTAGTCGCCATCGAGATATAGATGGTTACTGCGTCGGCGCCTTCAACCGTGAGGCGTCCGTCGCCGACAATCAACCGTCCTTTTTCGGGAACTATTTTTGCCTGTGCTCCAAATTTCACGTTCCCTTCCAGCCCTTCCTGGTCGCCGGATACCCCTTTTAAGATAAGGCAATCCTCTTCAACGAATGTCTGGCTTTTTTGCAGGCTTGTAAACCAGGCTGAAAAATTGATTTTCTCTTTCTGGGAGGCCGTAATCTTCGCTATTAGTACCTGATGGGGAAAAGAGGCGAATACTTCCCTCACAAATTCTACCCCGTCTACCGTATAACGTGTGGTTGTTATCGCTTCCGAGAGGTCGAGCTCCCGGTAATAAGAGGTAGGGTTTTCATGTCCTGGAAACAGGATGTTCAGGTCGCCAACGGGTTGATACGACATGCCGTGGTTCGTTTTGCTGATTACCTTTGCCGTTGCCATCGTTTCGGCTTCCCTGTATTTTCCTTCAAAAATTAACCGGCGGATTTCAGGGAGGGCTGCCAATGCTTCCGGATTGGCATTGTCGTTGGGTTGTCCGGCCCACAGGGTTTCCTCATTCAGTTGTATCTGTTCCTGCAGCGGATTTCCAAACACCATGGCCCCTATACGGCCGTTGCCCACGGGCAGGGCTTCCACCCATTTCCCGGCGGGCGCCCTATACCATAACTTCCAGGACGGATATTGTCTATCCGGTTGGCTGCACGAACAAACAATGAGTATCCAGCTTAGGACTGTAATTTTCTTCATTCCGGCAAAATTATAAGGCTGTTATTTTCACAGATCCGATCAGGCCGGACTGCTGTCTTTCGGAAGTTGTCCGCCACGGATTATTCCTGCTGTCCACCTTTCGTTTTTCCTTTGGAAGGAACTGGTCGCCGATCAAACGGTTAGCCCATGTGTTCACTACTTCCACTTCGATCGAGTTTTGTTGTCCTTCTTTCACAAACTTCGTAATATCTACACGATACGGAGGTGTCCATGTGCCACCTGCATACTCGCCGTTAATCTTTACTTTGGCCATATTCTTCACCAGATCAAACTCCACGTAAAACTGTTTATTACCACCGTTAACGACGGGAAAGTCAAAACTCTTGGTATAGAGAGCCGTACCGGAATAGTAACGGATACGTTCATCGTCGCTTTGCGACCAGTCTTCCGGCTTGCCGAAAGCCACAGGTTCTGCCGGCCCGCGATACACTTCATCGGAATCGAATGTAACCGTCCATGAATCGGATATATCGGTTAGTTCTCTGGGCTGTGGAAAATTTGCCGCTAAATCAAAACTTTCCGGTTTCCCTTTTTTGTGGAAAACGATGAACGCGCTTCCGTTTCCTTCCAGTCGCAGCGGAACGGCCGTCACGTCTTCACGCTGTTCATAAGCAGGCAATTTGCGTATTTCGCCGGTGACGGGATTCCACAATTCGGGCTGTTTGCCGCTTACACGGAACTCAGGCGTAATTATTGCCGTTTCATTTTTCAAATTAGCGATGAAGTAAATTTCCTTATTGCCGTCTGTACGGTGTCCGTAAACGAAATTGTCAAAATCGCCGTCAGACGCCGTGCGCTGGTAGGTGCCTGTCGGTTTCTTGTTATCAAGGTCGGGTACATAGCAATCGGGTTTCACGCCTATCAGTGTTAATGCTTCCGCCAGTGTCATATGCTTAAGCACCAATCCTTTCCCGTATTTATGTTGTTTGGCGGAAGCATCGCCCCACATCTTGCCGGCTAACTCCTGCACTTGTTTATCCGCTTCGGGGTATCCCTGCAAACTCGGCGAACGCCTGGGAGCCTGGCCCAGCACAACGGCACCCCCGGCCACTAATTGTTCTATTTTTTGCAACAGTTCGGGGCGCATGGTTTCTACCGGAGGCAATACCAATATCTTGTAGGCCGTTCCGTGCGGCAACGTCAGCATTCCGTTCTTCATCTGCATATCATTTAGGATGACGTCGTAATTGACGTAATCGAACTGGTAGCCCTGCGGCAATTCGGGAATGGTCATTCCGTCCTTCTCCAAGCTCTTGTTCAAGCCGAAAGGCCCGCTGTTCACCGGCACGTCTTCTCCTATGAAATAAGCGATATCCGCCTGGTTCAACCCTTGTTGGAGCATCAGCCCGCAACGTTTGAGGTAGGTAACGAACTGGTCGATCTGGGAGAACCAGGTATTCTTACGGTTAAATTCAATACCGAACCATGCATCGATACCCGGGGCGATCGTATCGTAAGGCTGTTGGATATAAACATGAAGGTTACAACTGTTCATACCCGCGGCAAATGCCCTGTCGCCGAAAGGTTTCAGCGAATGTGGATGATGTTTAAAGCCCCAGCCTCCGGTAAAGGATTCTGCATAAACCTGCTTCTTGTTGTAAATATGGGCTGTGGATGAGGCAACCCGGACGTAACGGTCGTCTAAACTGCCTGTCCAGAACTCGCCTCCCACCTTGTCTGTATACTTGCCGAAGTACAGGAACTCGCCGGGGAACCCCCAGTCGCCATAGTCTTCCATCCATGAACTCAGGCCGTTCTTATGATACGACTCATTCAGTCCTGGCACAAAAACTTCGGCCATCAGGTCGGCCGCCAGACGGCGGGCATCCCATAGATAACGATCCGTGAGGTCGGGCGAACCCACCACGTGTCCCGCATGCACCGGCATAAACGGCATAGGGTCATAGCCATAACGGACTTTCATCTTTTCGGGGAAATCATCCGTAAAAAGCGTTCCGCCCTTTTCCCAACTGTCTGCTACCACAATCTTGAATGTCGGCCTGTCTTCTGCCGGAATCTTGCGCAAAACTTCTCCGATGAAGTGATCGAAATGATAGGGTATATGCTTAGCGCTCAGCTTATCCAATTCAAACCCTTGATCGTCTGCTTTAGACGGCGAGTTGAAGACTTCGTGCGGAACCATTCCCGTACGGAGCACAAGCCATTCGCCTTCGGGCGCATCCCATACCAGCGTCCCGTCTGCCGACATTTTATCTGTTATATCAATCACCTGATCGGTTGACGGCAATCCCTCGTCCGCGGTAACATCCACCTGCTGAGTCCATTTGTATTCCGTCCATGCAGGGTTACATCCGGCCATACGCGCCAAAAGCTTCTCTGCATAAGATTCGAGGGCGATCGTTGGGAAGAGTGAAATCTTACCTAATGCCGACGGCTCATTTATATTATACAGCGTAAGGCGGTATTCATCAGACGTTGTATTGGCAAAGATCGATACGATAGGAGAATACGGAGCGAAGCCGATGGCCGGCATCGGGCCGTCGCTTTTAACAAGGAAGGTATCTACCCTGACGAATGCCCCGTTTACTTTTGCTTCCAGGCTGGCAGTGGCATTAACGCGCCCGGCGGGATAGATAAAAATGCTGCGGGCGTTCCGGGGCTGAGGCAGCTTGTACGAAATTGTGTATTTCGTTCCCGCGGGAATCGCATGCTGCTGATAAATCGGAGATTTCGGATTTGTTCTGGCGAGCGAACCTGCCGGACGGTCGGCCGGCGCAATGTTTTGTCCCGGCGCTTCCAGCACAGCCTTACTGATGGCGCTCGTCACACCCGGAGCGGCAAGCAAATCTTCGCGATAATCCTTCGGAACAGGGAAAGCAACTACTTTCACATCCTGGAAATGAGGCGAAGGCTTACCTTCGTTATCAACAAAAACGTCTCTCCAGTCTTCCATATGTGAAGCTGCAGATGGAACGGGCAAAACAACTTTTACTTGTCCCGGCCCCGAAACGCGGGTTTCAGACGATGCGATATAACGCATGGCCTGGTCGGGCCTGATCCACGGGCCTCCCGTCATACTCCAACCGGGACAGTTAAACATACCGATCTCTATGCCGAGTTCGCCGGCTGTCTTAAACATGGTGTGGATTACATCCCACCATTCATCGCTAAATATCTTAGCCGGCCCGTAAGCATATCCCTGGTCGCCGATATTACCGACAAAAGCGCTGTTGATGCCTGCTTTTTTCATCGCCTGCAAATCTTTTACCACACCCTCTTTGGAAATATGGTCGTCAATCCAATACCAGTAACACCCTGTCTGGATCGTTTCGGGGGGCGTAATAAATTGGGCTTCCAGCGGCTCTTGCTCCCCGCTTTTCTTACAACTTGCCGCCAGCAGCATAATCGCTGCCAGGCAAACTAACTTTAAACAAAAAAAAGAATATTTCATAATGTATATAATTTGATTTTATTTTTATTCCCCTTTTAAAAGGATCGTCGTTTTTAAACGTATGTCTGCCGAAGAACTGCCTATCATAAGCTCAAACTCTCCAGGTTCGGTTACCCGTTTCATTTCCCTGTTTATAAGGGAAAAATGTTCGGGTTGCAACATGATTTCTACGCTCTTCTGTTCGCCCGGTTCCAGGTATAGACGGAAGAAACCTTTCAGTTCCATAACGGGGGTTGTCACACTGCTAACCTTGTCGCGCACATACAGTTGTACAATTTCCGTTCCTCCTCTGTCGCCGCTGTTGCGTACGTTTAGCGATACGGTTACAGGCGTATGTATGTCTGCATTACCCGGAGTGACGGAGAGGTCTGAATAGTCAAACTGTGTATAGCTTAAACCGTGTCCAAATGCATACAGGGGATTCGGGCTTCCATCGATAGAAGCTCGTGATGCCGATGGTTTACGTGAATAATAAACCGGCAGTTGCCCCATCGATTTGGGAAAACTCATAGTCAGTTTCCCGGAAGGATTATAATCTCCAAACAAAACATCCAGGATGGCGTCTCCTCCTGCTTCACCCGGGAACCATGCTTCTACAATAGCTTGTGAAGCTTCGTCAACTTCGTTCAGTATCAAAGGCCGTCCATTCAGCAGGATTGTCGTAACCGGCTTACCGGAAGCGGCCGCGGCTTTTATCATATCAATATCTAACGCATGCAGATGCAAATCCTGGCGGTCTTTGGCTTCGCCTACTTCATCGGCGCTTTCTCCTGCAACCACCCATACCAGGTCTGCTTTTGCCGCCGCTTCGGTAATACGGCGGTTCACTTCTTCGTTTGAACGGCCGCCTGTATACCTCCATTTGATACGTTGTCCCGCAAAATCATTCACTTTACCGTATTCGGAGATAACAGGGATTTCGCGCCCTTTTTCAAGATACACCTCCGCTGTGGCCGTTACTTCCGTACATTCGTCGCTCCAATTGTCTATTACTAGTTTACCGTCTATATAAAGTCGTCCGTAGTTGTTGGCTATCAGGCTGATTTCATAAAAGCCGCTCGTGGTAACATGAATCGTACCGCTGAACCTGGCGGAAAACGGTTCGATATTAACTCCCGGCGCAGGGCTAAGGTTATGCCAGTAATGCGACAAGCCCTGTTCTACGGTGGCGTATATCGCTTTACCCGAACAATCCGGGCTGTTGAAATATTCCACATCCAGCCCTTCGCCGTTGCCTTTCGCCCGTTTAAAAGCAGAAGACGGGATATCTGTAAAGTTGGAAGATATGTCGCCGTTCACCCAGTCGATTATCACGTTTTTCCCAAACCGTTTATGCAAGGCCTCGATGATTGTCGTCCCGCGCGCTCCCCGTGGCGAATAACCGCCCAGTAAAGAAACGCCGGCAAGGCGGCCTACTACTGCTATACGTTTGGCGTCTTTTCGGGCCGGCAGGGTTTGATGGTCGTTCTTGAGCAATACAATGGAAGAACGCGCGGCTTCATAAGCCAGTTTCTGATGTTCCGCCGTATGTAAAGTTTTGGCTACAAGTGTAGTATCGGTATACGGATTGTCAAACAATCCCAGTTCAAATTTCATACGTAAAATTTCACCTGTCACGCTGTCGAGCACAGACAGGGGTATCTTCCCGTTTTTTACGCCGTTGATAATTCCCGATGCGTATTTTTCATGCGTAAAATCGTAAAATTGCATATTTACGCCTGCGTTAACGGAAGAGGCAATCGCGTCTTCTTCCGTTGCCGCCGTATTATGTTTGTTATATTGTAGCGCTATGGCGCCCAGGTCTGAGATTACAAAACCCTGAAATCCCCATTCCTTGCGTAATACGTCGCCAAGCAACCATTTGTTTCCAGCTACAGGGATGCCGTCTATCTCATGGTATGCCGCCATAACCCCGTGGGCGTTGGCTTCTCTGACGGCTTTTTCGAAAACGTATAAATGTGTTGAGCGCATTTCCCGCTCCCCGATATAAACGGGGCTAAGGTTACTTCCGTTTTCAGGAATGCCGTGTACACCGAAATGTTTAGGTTCGGCAATTACTGTGCCGGGGTCTTTAAGGGAATGTCCTTGCATGCCTTTGATCATATTTACTCCCATGCGGGACGAAAGGTATGTATCTTCTCCAAACGTTTCTTCCACCCTTCCCCAACGCGGTTCGCGCGCCAGATCAAGATTAGGGCCGAGAATAAGATGTATGCCGTGTGCACGCGCTTCCGCGGCAATCACCTGCCCTATTTTACGGATAAGCAGGGTATCCCATGTACATGAATTGCCCAGCGGAATGGGGAATGTAGTTGCGCCTGCACCCTGGTAACCATGTAGCCCTTCCTCAATCATAATGGGCGGAATGCCAAGGCGCGATCGCTCTTTTACATAGCGCTGAATGTCGTTGCACACAGCGGACGAGACAGGATATAGGTCATGGATAGCTCCGAAGGTATTGGTTTTCATCCGCCTCTCCATTTTATCCATCGCTAATTCGCCGGCCGATTCAAGGATCGACCCGGCATCGAGCATATCAAGTTGTGCGGCTTTTTCTTCGAGCGTCATCCGTTTCAGCAAATCGCTGACCCGTTGCTCTACCTGTGCGGACCCTGTGAACAGGCAACCGCTGCAAATCAGTATTGTAAAAATAGTTCTTTTCATTCTATCCATGTTTCCCATTTCTTTTTTAACAGATGATAAAAATAAATACTGTCTTAAAACTTTGTTTTTTTCAATTTTTTCAGTCACATTTATTGCAACTATATTATATTCAGGATAATAAGCGTGACTGAGCGTGTGACGGAATGGTGACGGAAGATGAACTACTACGTATCACCTTCCGTCACACGCTCAGTCACACCTATCATACTGAATACAAATGTTTTATGAAGGATTTGACTGAAAAACGGAAAAAATAAAGTTTTTGTAGAGAGTTGTTCCCTACTTTTCAATCTACTCCCTCAAAAAAAAGATTGCGATGTCTTCACCAAACCATTGTGATGTCTTCAGTAAACCATTATAATGTTTTTACAAAAGCATCATAATGGTTTGGTAAAGACATTATAATGGTTTACTTAACACATTATAATGTCTTTTTTTCTTTGCCCGAAAGTCAATTATTACCACGTGGGGCCGTCATGCCAGTCGTTTTTTGCCCAGAACAACACTTCCGAATAGTTATCGTGCGGAGCGGCTTCCGCCTGGTAGTTCTCATTATAATTGCGCTCGCTATCCACATACCGCAAACGGTTCAAGGGATGCGGAGCAAGAGCTGTGGAGCTATTGTCTTGGTTATAAAACATCCAGGGATAGCCTGTACGACGCAGGTCTGACCACTGTTCGCCACAGTTGAGATACCCGTAAGCCAGCCATTTCTGCTCTAATATCGCTTCGAGTTTACCTCCTCTTTCGTACGTTGAACCGTCAATCCTGGTTTCCCAGCGCGCATCGCCGAAAGCGCTAATCCACGTATCATTATACACACTCTCATCAGGATTGATATTGGTACGCTGCTGAATGCCGTCCCGGGGATTGGAGTCGCTATTGTCCGCTTCCGTGCGTGAACGCGTGTTGTGATACTTGAACAGGAGTTTGACAGACTGCCTGATACCTTCCTTAAAAGCGGCCTTGGCATCGCCGTTCACCCAGCCGCGCTGTATGGCTTCAGCCTTGATGAAGTGCATTTCCGCTGCTGAAATAGCCAGATGATCCCAGTTCTGGTTACCGTAGAAAAAGCCGAAACGGCGAACTAATGACAAGTACCCTCCCCGGTCGTTTACCTCTGTGTAATGTTCTTGGAACGAATCATAGGACTCGCCATAGTAAGTGCCCCGGTAAACCGAAGCTATGGCCATGCCGGCAGACAAAGGATCTCCTATCGCTTCTTCTTCGGCTTTTTCAACAGGCGTCTCGCCGTTCTTCGTTGCCAGGCAGTACATCAGAGGCAGACGCGGATCGTCCTGACCCGGCACCCATACGCCACCGTTGCCGGCCTGCTGCATACGTTTGATGATTTCGCCGGCAGCGAATCGCTCTCTTGGCCAGTCGAAGCCTGAACCGCCTTCAATATTCAACGGGCCGGATGTCTGGCGGCTGATGTCGATATTCTGGTCGTTGCTTTCAACGATAGGATATGCCGAAGGATTACCCAGAATTTCTTTAATTATCCGCTGGCCTTCAGACGCCAACGGCCCGTTTGTGGAAATACGTAAAGCTGCGCGTAAACGGAGAGAATTGGCATACCTTTGCCAGGCAACTAAATCGCCGCCGTTGATAAAATCCTGTCCGGCAAATGAGGCAGGTTTAGGTATTGTGGCAAATTTGGCCGCAATCTCTCCTAACCGGTTCAGAATGTTTGTCCACAAGGCCTGGTCGTCGTCAAAGTGAGGGCTTGCATAAGAAATATCGCCCTGAAGGGCTACCTGTCCGATTCCTTCAAACGGGATAGGGCCATACTCGCTCAACAGGAAGATCATCACTCCGTAAAGATGGGTTTCGGCGGCTATCAGGTACCCTTCGTTTGCCGCTTGTTCATTTTCGGGAAGTTCTTCATATATCTGTTGCATTTTGCGGAAGTTGGTAACCATTTTCGGATATTCGTTATATGGCTGGCCGTAGTCTATATAATTAAGATTCCCTAAATAATAGGAACTGCTTCTCAGTGAAACGCCAAGGGTATTTGTCTGTAACCCCAAACACAGAGGGTCGTAACCGAAATACCTTCCATACGTAGAGCAAACCCAGTCATTGGCATAAAGCAAGGTGCCGGGCATCAGTTTATCAAGCGTAGCCGACGCAGCTTTGCCCGGGTCGGCATACTTTTCGTCGTAAGACGCTTCTTCACAACTGCTGAATGTGAATAATACACACGCTGCCAGCAACAATATTGAAATTATTTTTTTCATGTTTTTTTCAATTTAAAATAGCTGAATTAATATTAGTTAGAATGACGCGCGCAAAGAAACGCCGACCGTACGGGTAGGAGCTGCCGATCCTCCGATGGTCAACTGATCCTTCCAGTTAGTACCGTTGCTGGTTTCCGGGTCATAATTAGGTATTGTCTTGTAAAAGTAGCACAGGTTTCTTCCGAAAACCGACAACGTGAGATTCTTCAATGCTGCATTTTTGATCAAGTCTTTTTTGAACGTGTACGACAAAGAAAGTTCGCGCAACTTCCACCAGGTGTTTTCGGAAGTGGAAAGCATTCTGTTAGGGTTTCCACCACCACCCCAGTCGTATGTCTCTTGGATATACTTTTCATACGGAATTGTCTTCTTGTTTTCTGTCCATCCGCCTTTTCCGTCGGAAACCACACCGTCCAGGATAATACCGGTTTGCTTTTTCAATCCATTGTCATACGTATGTTCATAAAATCCTTCGCCTTCACGATTTTCCGTCTCGGGGTTCACGCCGGCAGTCATCGTGTAGTGATATACTTCGTTGAAAATATAGCCGCCGATGCGGAAGTCGGTCATAACGTCGAATGTGAAGTTTTTGTACGACAGGCTTGTTCCGATACCTCCGGTTGCATCAGGCATAGCGCTTCCTATGACTTCCAGTGTCTGGGTCATCATATAATTACCATCATCATTAACTATTTTGCGTCCTTTGTACGGGCCGTCTTCTACAACCTGGTTAATATAGGTTACATAGTCGCCCATGGGACGCCCTACCGTTGAATAGTTTTTTCCGATACCGCCGGCGAAATATCCCGTTTCGATGAAATTAATGCCCTCTACCAGCTTGAGGATTTTATTGCGGTTAAACCCGATGTTACCGCGTACTTCCCATGTAAGGTTTCTGTTATCAATAATGGAGCCGTACAAAGAAAGTTCAACGCCTTTATTTTCCATCGTACCCGAATTTACCCACATCGAATTGCTGCCGCTACTGGTGGCAAGGCTTGCTTTGAGTAACATATCGGTGATTCTGCGGTTGTAATACGAAACTTCGAATCCGAGGCGGTTGTTGAGGAACTTACTTTCCAAACCGATTTCAAACTCTTTGGTTGTTTCGGGTTTCAATTTTTCATTACCCAAATCGGCAGGTACCTGGTTGTAACTCCAACCGGGAGCGGAACCTACCGTATAAGCCATATTTGCGGCGTATGCTTCGGGTGCGTTACCTACAATACCGTAGGCGAGGCGCAGTTTGCCGAAGTCATACCACGAAGGCATGCTGAATGCATCCGTAAACAGGAAGCTGGCGCTTGCCGACGGATAGAAATAATTGCGGGTATCTTTAGGCAAGGTAGATGATTTTTCCTGGCGGCCGGTAATATCGAGATAAAGGTAATCGCCGTAGGAAACGCCGAGGGTACCTACCCAAGCGGTCTTCAGTAACTCCATTTTTTTCTCGGTCTGATCATTGATGTCCAACGGACTATATGAATTATTTATCATATACAAACCTTCGATGGAGAGACCCCTGTTCGTACCGAGATACAGTGAATTCATTGTTTCGGCTCTGCCTTGCCAGCCTGCGCTTGCTGTCACCCCAAACTTGTCGTTCAGTTTTTTGTCGAGCATCAACATAATGTCGCCGTAGTTCACCTGGTAGTACTTGGTCATGGTGTTATATCCGCCCGAACCTTCACTCGTACTTGCGGCGGCAGGAAATTCAGGATAATTCACGCCTATAATCTTGGATGTGGTATAGTCTGTCGCTATACGGCCTTTTGCCGTCAGCCACGGCGTAATTTTCCAAGTGGGCGACGCGCTTGCCAGCAAACGTTGCTCCACTTCGTCGCTTGTTTTGTCGTAGATATCCCACAAGGTTTGCCGGACGCCATGCACAAACTCGTTGGAGTTGTATTTGAACTTTTCGTCAGGCGTAGGACCGGCGCCGCGGTCGTCGTTTTTATAGCCCAAGCTTGTCTTGTACATCTTCTTCATCAACGGTATATCGAGGAACGAAGCGAACATATTAGACCAGGATTGATAAGTGCCGATTGAGGCTTGCGCGCGGTTTACGAAATGCTGCGTAATATAATTGCCGGTATAATCCACAGACAGCTTATCATTGAACTTCAGATTACCCACAACGTTGAAGTTGTGTTTCTGGTAATCGCTCGTCAGGGCATTCGGCACTTCTTTCAAAAAAGTGTATGAGAAGCGGGTCGTGGAATTTTCGCTACCCTGATTGATGGCAATATTGTATGTCTGGTTTGTACCGGTACGAAACAGTTCTTTCCACGGTTGCGTTGTGATGGCGGAATACGGACGTGTGGTTCCGTCGATATACAATACATCGCGGCCATCGTAAGGAGCGCCCCACTGGAAATTCGTATAGTTGGGGAAAAGTTTGCCTGTTGCGGCATCCACTTTCATCCCATTGTTGGCGATTTGCTCTGCCGTCCATGTTTCGTAACCTCCGCCGGGCCCGTATTTCGTCTGGATATCAGGCACTTCCGCTACCATGTTGGCCTGGAGAGACGCATTGACGTCAACCGTTACTCCGGAACCGCTGGCCTTCTTGCTGGTGATAACGATAGCGCCGTTGGCAGCTTCCGATCCGTAAAGAGCGGTAGCGGCAGCGCCTTTCAAAATGGTCAACTGGTCGATGTCTTCGGGATTGATATCTACCAAACCGTTTGAACGGATACGGTCGCCCGAGCCAAGCGAGGCAAAGTCTCGGGTGTTATTGTCGCCAATCTTACTTGCATTACCGTTACGTATAGGCACGCCGTTAAGGATTACAAGTGGCTGCGTGTTTCCATTGATTGATGACAATCCGCGTAAATTAATAGATACGCCGCCGGCAGCTCCCCCCTGTGTGCTTTGAATGTTAACGCCGGAAGCTTTACCGTACAAGGCCGTGGCTAAATTCGCCGTACCGCTTTTTAGAAGATCGCCTGAGCTGATAACGGTTGCGGCATAACCCAGTTTTTTAGCGTCTTTCGTTATACCCAACGCCGTTACAACCACTTCGCCTAATTCTTCCGCGTCGTCTACCATTGTAATATCAAATCTTGTTTGATTTCCAACGGTAACCGTTTGCGCTTTAAAACCGACATAAGAAAACTTTAATGTTGCCTGAGGCCTGACATTGATGCTGAAGGCTCCGTTGGCGTCTGTTATCGTCCCGTTGGACGTCCCTGTTTCCAACACTGCAACCCCAACGAGGGGTTCGCCTCCCGGATCGACAACCTTACCGGTCACTTTTATTCCGCCTTGCGCATAGGCATACGCAAAACCTGAAAAGAGCATACATCCGATCACCAATAACCGGAGTAAAGCAGGAAATAATAACTTTTTTTGGTTTTTCATTGACTTTTAAATTTAATAATTAATAATTAATAGTTTATAGACATATTCTCCGGCAGACGTATTACCGAAGGGATTTTTATAGATTTTATTCAACCATATAATTCCACCCTGTTTTAGCATAAAATTCTACTACGTTTTCTTCCTTGCAGGAAGTTTCAATTGCTTTTCCGCCTGCATATACCTTGACAGGTTTTTTAGCCCGAATCCGGCAGGGAGCGTCCTGCGTTGGACGGATGACCGCCTTATTCAATTGCCCGTCTTTCCATGACAGGTCAACTCCAAATCCCCCTCTCGCCCGTAATCCTTCAATAGCGCCGGTGGGCCATTGAGCCGGTAGAGCGGGCAGGAGTGAAATTTCCCCGCTATGGCTTTGCATCAATAGTTCCGTTATGCCGGCCGTGATTCCCTGAATAGCCTGGTTTCCTTCAAATGAAGGCGTTACATCGCTGTCTTCGGGGTTTGGGTGGAGACTTATGTCGGTCAGCATCGTATGAAGGATGTTATAAGCTGCTTCCGGTTCTTCAAGGCGTGCGTGCAGGTTGATCTTCCATGCGCCCGACCATCCTCTGTTAATATCGCCCCGCCTTTTCAACGTCACTTTTACGGCTTCCGCCAGTTCGGGAGAACTCCGTAAGGTGATGTCGTCGTCCGGGTAAGCGGCAAAAAGATGCGACAGATGGCGATGCATCACATCCCATTCGGTAAAATCGTACACCCATTCTTGTAATTGCCCGAAACGTCCGATCCGGTGCGGCGGCATTTGTTGTATCACAGTTGACATCAGGCTACTCATTTCCGGATCGGTTTGCAATATCTCCGATGCTTCGATACAGTTACGAAGCAGGTTTCGTATTAACTGGTTATCGCAGGATGAGCCGAACGAAATGGCAACATTACGCCCCTGTTCATCTTTAAAATGATTCTCGGGAGAAGACGCCGGGCAAGTGACCATATAGCCTGTTACCGGATCGGTTACCATAAAATCGAGGCAAAACAGGGCGGCGCCTTTCATCAAAGGGTATATTCTCCGCAGATAGTCCGGGTTCCGCCCGTAAAGGTAATGATCATACAGTTGTTGCATCAGCCATACGCCTCCCATAGGCCAGGTGGCGTATACCGGTTCGCCATCCGTAGGAGCCGTATTAAACCATACATCCGTTCCATGATGCGCACACCATCCCCGGCAGTTATATAATTCTTTCGCCGTACGTTCGCCCGCCTGCGCCAACTGCTCTGCAAAAAGCAGCAGCGATTCGTTGATTTGTGGAAGGTTCGTGCTTTCTACCGGCCAGTAACATTCCTGCAGATTGATATTCAGCGTCCAGCGCCCTTGCCAGCGCCCTTGCAGATCATCGAGCCACATATTATGGTTATTGAAAGCCAGCGTACCTTCGCGCGCTGCCGCCAACAACAGGTAACGGCCATATTGAAAATAGCGCGCTTCGTAAGCCGGGTCAACAGCCCCGTTGCGGATGCTTTGTAATACTTCTGTGGTAGTCATGCGGGGATTGGGCTCTTTCCCCAGGTCAATACGGCAAGCGGCAAACAAAGGGCAATAATCGTCCAGATGCCTTTTCAATAATTCTTTATATGAATACCGGGCGGCGGCGGACATATAGCCATAACAACGTTTTTTCTCGTCTCCCGAAACATTATTCCAAGCCATCCAGTTGGTTGCTCCCGAAAGGATAAATGTTACCGCATCAGCCTCTTTTATGACGAGTTTGTCATGATCAGCCGCTATACTTCCTCCTTCGGGAACGATTTTGAGCCTCGAACTCCATCTCATTTCAGGGGGAAGTATGCGATAACGGTATTCATTTCCCGGATCGGAAATGACCGTTCCTTCCATAATGATTTCGTTGTTCTCTATACGTACCGTAGCGCTTGGTTGCAAACTTGTAAGCCAGCCCGATACGTTTATTTTCTTTTTATGATCGGCCGTCAACCGCACCACGATTACCTGGTCGGGATAACTGGCAAAGACCTCCCGGTTATACTTTACGCCATCCAGGAAGTAATTTACCTTGACGATGGCGCTATCCATGCTCAGGCTACGACGATACTGCGACGCCTGTTGCTGCTCGTGCCCTTCCATCCGGAAATTCAGGCGTCCCATTGGTTGATAGCGCTGTACGGCTACCGGGTCGCTACCCAGTTTGCGGGATTCTTCATAAGCTCCCAACCAATCACGGGCAAAGGCATACGCCCGTATTTTTTCCAGCGCTTCAGGCCCTTCCGGGTTATTGGGGTTGTAAGGCCCGCCTGTCCATAGTGTCTCGTCATTAAAAGCAATTACTTCATGGCCAACCGAACCGGATATCATTGCTCCAAACCGGCCCGTACCAATGGGCAGGCCTTCCCAGTATTTGGTTGCCGGCGCATCGTACCACCAATTCATCAGTACCTGATTGGCTGTCACTTCCTTTCCTTCCGAACATGAATGGAAGAACGGAATACATACGGATAAGGCAAAAACAACGAATAACTTTTTCATATCTGTTTTTTTATTTCGTTATAAATCCGGCGTTTACCCAATTACCATAATCCAGTATATTACGGCTTCCCGCATCCATACAAACCATATTCAGCCGGCGGCTTCCTTCCGGTATTTCAATATCAAAACGCCAGGGTTCCTGTGTGATACGCATTACCGGACTTTCCGCCATCATGACGCCGTCAATAAAAAGACGGAAGACCACACTGCTATGCATGGCTAAAAACATGCCACCCGTCCGATCAAGTAGATTCTCATCGATGCCTGCCAAGGCCACAAATCGCTTGTATTCAGGTTTTATCTCATATTGTACGGATGAAGGAGCACGAAATCCCAATCCTTGTTCGTACGTTTTACCACGAACACGCAATGCTTTTCCTTCATATGCTTTGTCCGGAGCAGGATACCACAGGCTTTCTTTGACATTTCCGGTATAGTCGTTCGGGATATATTCCAACTCATTCAGCCGGACATCGGGAAACGGCGGAAGCGTGGGATTCATTTTTACATAATAAGCATAACCAGGTAAGCTGATTTGCCGCCCCTGCCGGAATGCGACGGCCCGTACCGTCATTGTCTCCGTTACCTGAATGGGGTTCGTGTACAATGCCGAAAGCATGGTAGGTTCGCTCCCGTCCGTGGTATACCGTATCTCGGCGCCTTCCATCCAGGGAGCCGTCAGGGTTACCGCCGTCGGCGCTTCCATAAGGTAAGGCCGGCCGGGTTTTCCCCACGGCGTAAACCGTACATAATCAACCGGGCTATCTGAATTTATCAGCTCTGCCTTTCTGAATTCTTCGCCCACATTAATATTCGGGATACCGGCTTGCTGCAAATTCTCATTAATTTCTGTCGTACCCTTCTCCGGCGTATACCCTTTATCGGGCTGGTATATCGTGATCGCATCGTTCAGGTCGCGCGCCAATATGCAATTGAAGCCGGCCCGCCACATGTCTGAGATAGCTCCGGGCTTGCCGAATACGCACATATTGGTATGTACACCCATATAAATAATATGGGTAATCCCTTTTTCTTTAAGCAACGAATAAATCCCGTCCGTCGAAGCTGAAATCAGGTCATGATCATCAATTAGTAAGTTGGGATGCATACCATCCCAACCCAAATTACCTCCGCAACCGAATCCCGGCCCGCACATGCATCCTCCCCCCGGAGCCGTGAATTTCACGGTAAGCGGTTCACGGATTGCCGGCGCTTGCTGTTTGTTGACGGCCACCGCCTTTTCATATTGAGGATAGCCCGAATACATGGCAACAACATCGCTGGGATTCCATATCACCTGCATGCCGAGTTGCCGGGCGGTACGCAGCATTTCATTCATGCGTGGAACCATTGCCGATACCCGTTCGGCTGCCGTCATACACCAGTGGAAATTCCACATATCTATAATGATTACCGCCGTTTTATCGGGAACCAGTTCCGCCGGAGTCAACACAATGCTTCCCGTTGCCGCATCGCGGGTTTGGTAGGTTATCTTAAGATTTTGCGCATGGGATGGCAATAAGATAACGCCACAAAAACATACGGTGAAGATAGAGCAAGCCTGTTTTAACATATCCGTTTCTTTATTTATATACCGGCGACATCCATTTTTCGTTCGGCTCATACAGGCTTACCGAAGCCCACCGAATACCACGCTTCATAATTTCGAGAGCTTCCGGCACGTTGAAGTCTTTTGCCACATGTCCGAGAGAGGAATAAAAAACCCTTCCTTTACCATATGTTTTTTTCCAGACAACCGGTATAACCGCTCCTTTGATCCAGGAATCGGGGTTCCCCGTATAGAGCGTTGTAGCCAATACTTTCACATTGGGGTCTACATGCATATAATACTGTTCCGATTTCATGTGAAAATTTTTCAGTCCTTTTGTTACCGGGTCTTTCTGATCGGTTATCTTCACATCATAATCTATTACGCCGCCCGGATGGGCAACCCATTGTCCGCCTACCATATACTGGAACTCTACATTCGACCGGAACGAATCTCCCAGTCCTCCATGCCATCCGGCAAGCCCTACTCCGCGCTTAATGGCCGTCAGCAAGCCTTGTTCCTGTTCTCCGGTAATATTTCCCTGTGTGAAGGTTTGTACAATCAGGTCTACTTTCCCCATCAGGGCAGCATCCGTATAACATGCCAGGTTATCATACACATAGACTTCCGCACCTTCCGATTCCATCCAGGGTACAAAAATGTCACGGCATAACTCAGGCTCGTGCCCCTCCCAGCCGCCATAAACGAACAGTACCTTTTTGTCTTTAAGAGGGCTTGTCGTCTGAGCGTTACCGGTTGTAACCGAAAGCAGTAGCGATAGGAACACCGTAAGGGTATTGATAAAAAATATTTTTTTCAGTTGCATACAATTATTTATTTAAATTACAATAAGGCAATTGGTACGGATTTCTGTATTTATACCAATACAGGCGATGCGCTTCGGCTTCTTTATCGTTATCCATAAAGGTCAGTGTAACCGGATCCCATCTTACCGGGCGTTTGAGTTCGGTAGCGATATTTATCAGGCAACAAAGAATATTGGTGGAACATCCTGCTTCTACCGGCGCAATCGGCTGCTGGCGCGACCTTACGCAATCGATGAAATTCTGCATGTGCGGAGAACTCATCTCATAAGACCCTGCGGTGACTGCTCTTTCGGACTTTTTCAGTAATGACGGATCCGAACAATCAATATATCCGCGGGATACCTTGATCCATCCTTTGCTACCGACAAACTGTACGCCTTTATCGTCCGGTTTATCATCGCGGAAAGGCTGTTCGGTCATTACAATTCCGTTAGCATACTTAACAGTGGTATATTTCGCCCCTTTATAACCTGCCGGAATATATTCAAGCGGTCCCGAACCATCCATGCCAATGGCAGCCTGGGCGATATCAAACATATGCGCCCCCCAGTCGCCTGTAAAGCCGTTTCCGGTTTCCCTGTAATAACGCCATGCCGCCCAGTCTCCTTTTTCCTGTAAGTCGGGATATGCAATTGGCGGGCAGATGTTTGGGTGATAATGTACTTTCGGACTATTTAACGGACCTAACCATTGATTAAAATTCAAATTTTCCGGCACATCTACTTCCGGTAAATCAAAAGGTGCAGGCGGTTCTCCTACCCGGGTGTATATCTTACTTATATATCCGATAGCGCCGCTTCGTACCAAAGAGATGGCTTTCTGAAATTCCTCATCCGAACGCTGCTGGCTTCCTACCTGTAAGATACGGTTATTCTCGCGGACGCCCCTTACCATCGCAATACTCTCCGTTATGGTATAAGACAGCGGTTTCTGGCAATATACATCTTTTTCACTCTGGCAGGCATGGATGGTAGCCAATGCATGCCAATGGTCGGGAGTAGCAACAGAAACAGCATCAATATCTTTACGGTCAAGTAATTCTTCATAAAACTCATAAGCGTCGCAACGCCCGCCCATGTTGTTCTTTTTTTGCCAGGAGGTAATGGTTTTTATAAAACGTTCCCGCTTAAGCGAATCAACATCACTACCGGCTACTACTTGTACTCCCGGACATTGTGAGAAACTATGAAAGTCGGAAATACCTTGTCTTCCAAGGCCGATAAATCCTAAAACCACGCGGTCGCTCGGAGCGATGCGTACACCATTCATAGTCCAACTTGGCAAAATAGTTAATCCTGCCAGCCCTAGTGCCGATAAACCCAAAAACTCTCTTCGGTTTACTTTTTTCAACTTGTTTTTCATAAGTAAATATATTTATGAAATCACCTTTAAATAAATGATTTCGGTTAATAATTGGCAAAGCAAAAGCAGTGTTTGTCATTCGGACAAATGCAGTATTAGTATTCTTCTTTTGATTGTTCTTTTGAATTTGGCTATTTTTTGCATAATAGTTATTTTAAATTAATATTATTGTAATTTATGAGTTAACAGTGTTTTTTCTATATGATTTTATATTTTGATTGCAACAAAAATATTTCGTATGTTCTTTTTCTTGTTTTCTACGGAATTATTTCGTATCATTGCATCGTACAATGTACGATTTTATTATATTAAATGTACGATTTTACCATGTTTTTGGTGTGTTTAGCTTGTTATTATCTAATCTAAAGGAGATGAAACGTTATATTTTATTATGGATTTTAACTACATTCTTTAACTTTTGTCTGGCCGGGCAGGAAGTTTATTTTCAACAGTTGGGGAGTAAGCAGGGGCTTTCTCAATCGTCTGCCATTTCTATCTGGCAGGATGAAATCGGCAGGATGTGGTTTGCCAATAATGTATTGAATTGTTATGATGGCGAGGCTGTACGTGTTTTCCGGGTTTCGGAACATACGGAGGAGGTAGAGGATTCATACATCCATGCGCTTTGCGGAAATAACTCGATGTTGTTTTTTTTAGCGGAAAATCAACTGATCGGGCTTGATTTGAATACGGAAGCCTTTACTGTTACCGGAATCAAGACAAATACAATCTGTTATTCCAATGATCGGATATATTACGAATCCGGCGGAGAATTGTCTGTATATGACTGGAAAAACCAAACGAACCGGGTGGTTGCCTCATTACCACAGAAAGATACGGAAATCACCTTTATCCTGGAAATAGAAAAAGAGATTCTTTGGTTGGGAACAACATCCGGAATTTATGTGGTTGACGCCGCACAACAACAAATAAAAGAACATCTGCTGGCAGATGAGCATATTCTTTATCTCTATAAAGATTCGTGGCATTGTGTATGGATTGCCTCCCAATCCAAGCAAATACATTTGTATACGCCTAACCAGCAAATCATTCCACTGAAAATTGAAAATAAAACGAATGGGCACATTTTTGACAATAATATTTATTGTATCCAGGAAGATATAAAAGGCGTCATCTGGATAGGTACGCTTACGGGCGTTTATCAATTATCCAGGTCTGATATAAAAGATGATAGCTTTATCCTTCGGAACCATATTTTAGAACAAATCATAGTATCCGCTCTTTTCTCCGACCAACAGGGCACCATCTGGGTGGGCCCTTATTATGGAGATGTACTTTACCACAATCCGTTAGTAGATAACTATACCTATTACACGACTGACAACAGTCATCCGGAATGGCTGCATGGCGTTATTATCACCCAGATCACTGAAGATAAAGAAGGGAATTTATATGTTGCTTCGGGGGGAAGCGGAATTAATACATTGAAGCCCGGAAGTAATTCTTTTGAACATATTACTACGGCAAATGGACTACCACAAAACAGGATCAGGGATATATGGTATGATAAAGAGCACAACCGGCTTTTTATCAGTGTTTTTATGGAAGGCCTCTTTTATCTCGACCTGTATACAAAGAAAATACACCCGGTAAAGAGTCCGCTCATTTCTTCTGTTCATCAACGTATTATCGAAAAGATCATTCCTTATAAAAATGATTTGCTTTTACATACGCAAAACGGTATATTCAAATTGAACAGAGAATCTTTACAAATCAGTTGGTTTCTGGAAGATGAAGAATTACGCGAACTTTGTTCCGGAATCATCCGGGCCATCCTTATTGACGAGCGGGATATTTTATGGGTATCTTCTTATTACAGAGGACTATTCAGCATAGACCTTAAAAATAGTAAAGTGTTACATCAATATGGAGACGGATTAACGGATAAAAGTGTTATACCCAGCGCTATTATCAATATATGCGGCAATATGAGGCAAGGTCTTTACTTTATTACTCAAAAATCGGGGATACTTAGGTATAATGCAGCCGAAAATACGTTTCATGTTTTCAATGAAGAGAAAGATCAATTGCTAAGCAACATCTGCTACAATATGATTTTTTCGCCGAACGGGAATCTGGTTTTAACGACCAATAAAGGAGTTAGCCTTATTAAGATTACTGCCGACAACAATATACAAACATTGTATAATATCCGGATCAATCCTTCATCGCCCTTAACGGCCCTGACCGGTGATTGCGGTTTGTATATTTCTCCTAAAGACCACCGGATTTTTGTAGGTGGATTCTTCGGACTGCTTTGTTTCTCCGAAAAAAACATACCCATAGGACAAGACTTCTATTCTATGTATTTCAGCTCTTTACAGATAAACAACAAACTGATAAAACCCGGCTCTCCTCTGTTAGGCAAGAACTTCAACCAGGTTGACAAACTAACATTGCCACACAATCAGAATACAATTAATATTACTTTCGCATCTTCCAGCTACTTATCTTCACGAGCAACACAGTATGAATATAAATTGGAAGGCCTGGACGAATTCTGGACGGAAACAAACCATAAGACGATTATATATAATTCGCTCAGGCCGGGGAAATATAAACTAATTGTACGCGAAGCAGAAAATACCGATAAGAAAGTAGAACTGGCTATTACCATCAAACCTCCGATTTGGGCTACTTTACCGGCTATACTGATTTATCTGTCTGTTTTCTTTTTTTCCATATGGCAAATTATCCGTTTCAATAAAAGCAAATCGTTACTTCAGGCTTCTCTGGAAATAGAACAACGCGAGAATTTACGGATAGAAGAAAGCAACCGGAATAAAATGGATTTTTTTATTAACATATCGAATGAGTTCCGTACACCCCTGACGCTTATCCTTTCGCGGTTAGACCACCTGTCCTATGATCTGCCGGCCGTAAGCAAAAACAAAATTGAAAAAATAAAAAGGCAAGCCTCGCGCCTGCAAGACCTGATTTCCGAAATGCTTGATTTTCGGAAAATGGAACAAAACAAACTTTCATTGAAGATGGGAAATTACGACATCATACAATTCCTGCAAGGTATATGCGCCACGTTTGATGATTATGCCGAAGAAAAACAACTGTCATTCCGGTTTAATCATGCAAATGAATCCTTACAATTGTGGTTTGACCAGAAACAAATGCAAAAAGTCTTTTACAATTTGCTCTTATTTATATTTAAAACGGCTTTGGTGAAAGATTCCATTACTGTTTCTTTACACCGGGCACCCGGATACGTAAAAATACATATTACACATAAAGAAATAACCGTCAATGAAAATAAGGCGAACCAGCTACTGGAAATATTTAATAATAATCACACATTCCAGCATATGACCTCTTTCTCAGACGGGGTTATGGGTATTGCTTTCAGCAGGGGAGTGCTTCAATTACATAAAGGAGACCTTTCTGCTATACGTGAAAACGATAAAACAACCGTAATTGTAAGCCTGCTTACCGGAAGTTCCCATATCGATATGAAAGATATAGAAAAACCGGCTGAAGAAGAAATTACCATCCTGCCCCCTATAAACACGGGCAATTTAGTCGGGGATGAGTTTTCTTTAGAAGAAGATGATGATGAAGAAAACAGGCAGGAAAGACGCCCCAGAATGCTTTTAATTGAAGAAGAACCTGAAATGTGCGAGCTTTTCAAAGAATCTTTCTCATTAACTTACGAAGTGACAGACATACAAGATGCTAAAGCTGCGTATGATTCTGCTGTCAGAGAGATTCCCGATATCATTTTATGTGAGGCGCATTTATCCGAAATCTCCGGTATAGAATTGTGCTCGATGCTTAAATCCAATCTCAAAACAGACCATATCCCCGTTATTCTGCTTAGCTCGCAACCTTCCGAAGAACAAACCATGGAAAGTATCAGGTGCGGGGCCGATTATTATTTTGTAAAACCTTTTAATATGAAGGTTCTTTTCCTCAGATGTAATTATTTAGTAAAAAGCAGAAGAAAAATATTACAGCACGTACCGACAGAGAACTATCAGAAGATAATTGAGATGGCAACCAACGAACGCGAACAGGAGTTTCTGGCGGCGGCCAATCATATTGTTGAAGAGAATTGGGAAAACCCGGACTTTGATACACATCTATGGAGTAGGGAATTGAATATGAGCCGCACTCGCTTTTTTAATCAAATAAAAAAGATTACCGGCACAACGCCCAATGATTACTTGCTCTCGCTAAAAATGAATAAAGCCCGAACGATCCTGCAACATGAAAAGAATTTCACCGTTTCGGAAATTGCCTATCAACTGGGATTTACCAATCCGGCCTATTTCTCCAAATGCTTCAAAAAACAATTCGGAATTACACCGCAAGAATATAGAAAAAAATAACCATCGGCTAAAGGATGACGCTTAGGCGTATCCTGTGAATAACGCCGGGATATTGCATTTCCTTCGCTGAACGGCATTGGATTGATGGTTAAAATAGTTATCTTTGCCGGATTATGAAAGATTTTATATTGTCTGAGGCACAGACGGAAAAGGCTGTACTGGTAGGGTTGATAACCCCTGAGCAAAATGAACAGAAAGCGAAAGAGTATCTCGACGAATTGGCGTTTCTTGCTGATACCGCCGGTGCCGAACCTGTGAAGAAGTTTTTTCAACGGTTGGATTATCCGCATCCGGTAACGTTTGTCGGCTCAGGTAAATTGCGCGAGATTAAAGAGTATGTGATTGAGCATGAAATAGGGTTGGCCATATTCGATGATGAATTGTCTGCCAAACAAATCAGAAATATTGAGAATGAATTGCAGGTGAAGATCGTAGACCGGACAAATCTGATCCTCGATATTTTTGCACGCAGAGCGCAGACGGCTCATGCCAAGACACAGGTTGAATTGGCTCAATATAAATATATGTTGCCCCGCCTTACCCGTTTATGGACGCACCTGGAACGTCAGCGGGGAGGTATTGGCATGCGTGGCCCCGGTGAAACGCAAATAGAAACAGACCGCCGTATTATTTTAGATAAAATGTCCAAATTAAAACAGGATTTGGCAGATATCGACAAGCAAAAGAGCCTCCAGCGGAAAAACAGAGGCAAGATGGTGCGCGTGGCTTTAGTGGGCTATACGAATGTTGGGAAATCTACCTTGATGAATCTTCTGAGTAAAAGCGAGGTGTTTGCCGAAAATAAACTTTTTGCCACATTGGATACGACTGTACGGAAAATGATTATTGAAAATCTGCCGTTCTTATTGTCTGATACGGTCGGGTTTATCCGTAAACTTCCGACGGAATTGATCGAGTCGTTTAAATCTACCTTGGATGAAGTGCGTGAAGCGGATTTACTGTTGCATGTAGTAGATATTTCACACCCGGGGTTTGAAGAGCAAATAGAGGTGGTAAATAAAACATTGTCCGAGATAGACAAGTCCGAAAAACCGGTGATAATGGTTTTTAATAAAATAGATGCGTTCACTTTTATACCTAAAGAAGAGGACGACCTTACGCCGCGAACGCGTGAGAATACAGGCCTGGACGAACTTAAACGTACCTGGATGAGCAAGATGGGGGATAATTGTATCTTTATTTCAGCCAGGAACCGTACGAACATTGAGGCGCTAAAAATACTTCTGTATGAGCGGGTAAAAGAAATTCATATTGCCCGGTTTCCTTATAACGATTTTCTGTTTCAGCAATATGATGAAGAGTAAGATGGTAAACCAGTCGAGAGGTTGGAAAAATTAACAGCTTAATGGATGATATTAAACAACTGATATACGATGGTAAGTTGAATGAGGCGATTCATTTGCTGGATACTCATATTACGAAATATCCCGCCGATGATAACGCCTGGTACCTGAGAGGGAATGCTTATCGTAAGAAAGTAGACTTTCAGCAGGCGTTGAATAACTACCTTAAAGCGATAACATTAAATCCTGACAGCCCGGCCGTACAAGCGCATGCCCTATTGATGCAGATACTTGATTATAATAACAATGACGTCTATAATCCTTAGGCGAACTCGTATCTGTTTCCGGGAATAACTTTTATGATACCCTCCATCTCCATTTCGAACAGGAGAGGAGATAATTTGAATACAGGCATATCCAGTTCGAGGGTTAATTCGTTAATATGTAATTTGCCCTTCTCTTTGAGGATCGTACATATCCGGTTTATGTCTTCGTTTTCGTGAGGGAAAAGTTCTGTTTGTACCGGGGAAAGCACTTTCTTTTCAGGCAAATCCCAACTCATGGCCTCTATTAAATCATTGGCGCAGGTAATAAGCCCGGCTTGATTTTGACGGATGATACGGTTGCATCCTTCCGAAAGAGAATCTGTCGCTCTCCCCGGAAAAGCAAAAACGTCTCTGCTATAAGAGAAGGCGATGTCGGCTGTGATTAATGAGCCTCCTTTATTGCCCGATTCGATGATAAGGGTTGCATCCGCCAGTCCGGCGATAATCCGGTTTCGTTTAACAAAATTGGGTTTGTTGGGGTTGGTGTTGCTCGGAAAGTCTGTCAGGAGCCCCCCGCTTTCCAGCATCTCGATAGCCGTTTGACGATGTACCCGGGGATATATCCGGTCTAATCCATGGGCCAGTACACCTACGGTTGACAGTTGGTTTTTGAGCGCGCTCCGGTGGGCGGTAATATCTATCCCGTAAGCTAGTCCGCTAACAATAAGTATATCGGGAAGAACGTTGGCTAAATGGGTTATCAGCTTTTCCGTTTGCTCTTTTCCATAAGCGCTGGCTTTTCTTGTACCTACAATGCTGATGACGTGTTTTGCCTGCAAATTGATATTCCCTTTAAAATAGAGGAGCAATGGGGCGTCCGGGCATTGGCGGAGCCTTTCGGGGTAATCGTTATCTGTCAGGAAAAAGCATTTGAGCTTATTCTTTTCAATGAATACGAGTTCTTTTTCCGCCCTTCTTAAAACGCCGGGTTGCTTAATCTCTTTAGCGAGTAATTGCCCGATGCCGGGAACCCGTTCTAAAGCCTGGGGTTTTTCAGCGAAAACGGCTTCGGCGCTTCCTAATGATTGTAATAGTTGGCGGCCCATGATGTCGCCTATTCCATTAATCATCGTTAAGCCTACTTGGTAGAGGTCTTGGTTTGCCATGTTTATTTGTTTAATTTTTCCAGTATGTTATCAAAGTATTCGCCCCATGTTAATACCCCGTTTTCTACGACGACTGTCTCTACCTTTCCTTTCGCGGCAAGGACATTGTCCGAAACCCGGTATATATCCTGGTAAAAAACCAATTTAGGCCCTTCTTTCAATACATTCAGGCAGGAGATACATGAATCCCCGCTGCGAAGGGGGGCCTTAAACCGGATATCTATGCGCGACACAAAAGCATCGATACCCTTATCGTGCATGGCGCCGAAGTTCTCGCCTAATGATTCAAGAAACTCGTGGCGCGTATGCTCCATGTAACGCTGGTAGTTGGAATTGTTTACTACTCCTTGTAAATCACATTCGTAATCACGCACCTTGAGGGTCAGTTTATAGATATACTCTTTCATATGTTTTGCGAAGTTAATTTATACATTTTGTCCGAAGGGCGGATTTTCTCTTTTACTTTGAAAGAAAAACGTTGCCCTTTTATCGTTTCGCCCACCGGTTTTAAATCTACCCTGATTTCATCAATCGTTTGCATAATTACACCGGTCGTAGGGCCTGTGATTAATATCTCATCTCCTGTTTTCAGGTTTTGCGATTCCATTTCAAATTCGGCAATACCCAGTTGGCTGAAGTATTTGATGGCTTTTGCTACATATATTTTTTTCTTCGTAGCGCCCGAACCGTACCGGCTGCTCCACTCGCCCAATCGTTGCCCCAAATAATAACCGTTCCAGAAACCTCTGTTAAAAACGCTTTGCAGGCGTTTGTCCCATCCGGCTATTTTGTCTTCGGAATAGCTGCCTTCGCAGTAAGCCCTGATCGCTTCTTTATAACATTCGGTTACGATACGGACGTATTCCGGGCCGCGGGCCCTGCCTTCTATTTTGAAGACGCGAACGCCGGCGTCCATCATCTTATTCATAAAATGAATGGTCTTCAGGTCTTTGGGCGACATGATATATTGATTATCGACAGCCAGTTCTGTCTCGCTGTCTTTGTCTTTCACCGTATATCCCCGCCGGCAGATTTGCGTACAAGCCCCCCGGTTGGCAGAAGCATTCATCTCGTGCAGGCTCAGGTAGCATTTACCCGATACCGCCATGCACAAAGCCCCGTGGCAAAACATTTCGATACGTATCAATTCGCCCTTCGGCCCTTTTATCTGCTCTTCGTTTATTTGTTTATATATCTGCCGTACCTGTCCGAGGTTCAACTCGCGGGCCAATACCGCCACATCGGCAAAACGAGCATAAAATTTCAGCGCGTCCACATTGGTTATATTCAGTTGGGTAGACAAATGAACCTCCTGCCCCATACTGACGGCATAGCTCATTGCCGCCGCATCGGCCGCGATAATCGCAGATACTCCCGCTTCTTTCGCAACGTCAATAATTTTGTGCATCAAAGCAATATCTTCATCATATATAATCGTATTGACCGTAAGATAGCTTTTGATTTGATGTTCCCGGCAAACAGAAACGATTTTCCGCAAGTCATCCATCGTAAAATTGTTCGAAGAGCGCGAACGCATATTCAGCCCTTCAATACCGAAGTAAACAGAGCCGGCCCCTCCCTGTATAGCCGCCATAAGCGATTCGTAAGAACCTGCCGGCGACATAATTTCAAAATCTTTCTCGTCCAAAGTAACCATATGTTTAATAACTCCGGCAAAGATACGTTTTTTTTGTCTTAGACAACTGTTGCCAGGCATATCCTGCTCTGGCACGGAAGCTTCCCCGGAAATGAAATGAGACTTGCGGATTTTGCGCAAGGGTATACTTCGCGCGGCAACGTTTTGTGCATTGAAGACTCGCTTGCCGGCGGGGGCGTATCCGTGCCCATAAGGAATAACCCTTGTTGCCTTATTTACGACCCTTATGGCTTTATTTACGACCCTTGTTGCTTTATTTACGACCCTTGGGGATATCCCTACCTTTTCCGCACATCCTTACCGCGTGAAGTATAAAAACAAAAAACAGACAGCCCTGCCCTTATGAAGACAAGACCATCCGTTAGGATAAATGAAGGATTAAATTTGAAAACATGAAAATATAAAGGTTTAGCTATGCAGAGGGAGTGATAAAAGACAAATTATTCTTATTTTTGGATGTTTATTTGATTAGCGATTGAAACATGATAAAAAAAAATACACATGAAAGCCTTTAAATTATCTTTTGCATTACTTGTCATTGTAGCAATGACCTCTTGCACGGAAAGCAAAAAAACGGTTGTGGAAGAATCGGGATACCCTCTGTTTTGGACATGGTTGGATTACCGCCCGGGCATGAATTTTGATTCGGTATGTGTGGTGATGAACGAAACGGGGATAGATGGCATGATGCTCAATGCGCCTGCTCCCGACGATTACAGGCGGGTGATTCCTATTGCCCATAGGCATGGCATTGAAGTGTATGCCTGGCTGTGGACCCTGAATCTGGAGCATGGACGCGATTCTATCGTTAAGGCGCATCCCGAATGGCTCAGCGTAAACAGGAAAGGAGAAAGCCTGGCCGATCATACGGCCTATGTAGGTTATTATAAATTTATGTGTCCATCTCTTCCCGAAGTGCGCGAATATATAAAGAATAAAGTAAAAGCCTATTGCGAAGTAGAAGGATTGAATGGGATTGCTATCGATTACCATCGTTTGGTAGATGTGGTTCTCCCCACTACCTTATGGCCTAAATACGGAATTGTGCAGGATAAGGAATATCCGGAATGGGATTATGGCTATCATCCTGCCATGATAGAGAAATTCCGGGGCTTATACGGATACGACCCAAGAGGGCAGGAAGATCCGTCGGCGGATGAAAAATGGCTTCAGTTCCGTTGCGACCAGATAACGGAAGTAGCCAATGAAATAGCGGATGTAGTTCATTCATATGGAAAAAAAATGGGGGCATCGCCTTTCCCTACCCCGGCGATGTCACAGCAGATGGTACGCCAGGATTGGGGGAAATGGAATCTTGATATTGTATTTCCAATGGTTTATCATAATTTTTATACGGAAGACGTATCCTTTATATCCGATTGTACGATTGAAAACGTAAAAACGAAAAATCCGAAGACAGCGTTGTATTGTGGAATGATGGCTTCCAATGGGCCGGAAATGTTCGAATTAATGGATGCAGCATTGAATAATGGAGCGGAAGGCGTATCCATATTCACGATCGGAGGCCTGCAGAATCCCCAAGTTCGTGCTTCATTCAAAGCATATGCCGACAGTGTGAGGGCTCAACGCGCCCAATGGCCGGTTAATCCGGCTGCCACAGGGATAACGGAAGTAACGGTCAATCCGTTTGAAAAGCCGGGTGTCATGAAATTAATCAATAAAAAAATAGCGAAATATATCAGTGATTCGCAAAACAGTAATGCTGTTGAAATAGAACTGGGCGAGTATAAGCTGACGGATGAATATGGTGTAACCCAATGTTATAATGTAACAGAACTTGTGAATAAGCAATCGTTCGACGTTACATTCTATTTTTATGGCGGCATATTATCCGGCTGGAATGTAGAACCTCATACGAATAAATAAAATGAAAGCTTCAAAAGTTTATTTTACAAATCTGCGGACAACGCCATCAAGTAACCTTCTCGACAAGATGGAAAGGCTTGTAAAACGGGCAGGGATTGAATCTGTTGATTTTAAGAACCAGTTTGTTGCTATAAAAATACATTTTGGCGAACCCGGGAATTTAGCTTATATCCGTCCTAACTATGCGGCAAGATTGGTAAAGTTGTTACAGCATTTGGGAGGAAGGCCTTTTCTCACCGATTCTAATACGTTGTATTCCGGAAAAAGGTCGAATGCTGTCGACCATTTACATAGTGCGATGGTTAATGGTTTTAACCCCATAGCCATTCCGTGTAATATTATTATTGCAGATGGATTGAAAGGAACTGATTATAAAGAAGTTCCGGTAAACGGAAAATATTGTAAAGCACCCAAAATAGGGACAGCCATTGCAGATGCGGATATTGTGATCAGTATGAACCACTTTAAAGGACATGAACAGAGTGGCTTCGGAGGAGCATTAAAGAATTTAGGAATGGGATCCGCCAGTGTTGGCGGCAAGCTTGAATTGCATTCATCATCTCAACCGGTAGTAGATCGCGAAAATTGTACAGGTTGCCGTATCTGTGTAAAATACTGTGCACATGGCGCTATCCACCTTGATGGAGAAAAGAAAGCAGCGATTGATTATGATAAATGTGTAGGCTGCGGGCAGTGTGTGGCATTGTGCCAATACAGCGCTGCCGTATTAGGCGAGGATGATACTTCAGAGCGTTTAAATTATAAGATTGCCGAATATGCCAAGGCTGTTTTATGGGAAAAATCCCATTTTCATGTTAGCTTTATTATGAATGTTTCTCCCGAATGTGATTGCTGGAATCATAATGACGCAGCAATTATACCGGATGTGGGGATAACGGCGTCTTTCGACCCTGTGGCGCTCGACCAGGCGTGTGCCGATATGGTAACCCAGGCTCCTGTTCTTAGAGGGAGCGGTTTAGGCGAAGCTCATCCGCATGCACATCTGGAAGGAGCGGATAAATTCCAATTGATGCATCCCGATACAAATTGGCAGGCAGGATTAAGTCATGCTGAAAAAATAGGTGTCGGAATAAGAAAATATGAATTAATTACCGTATAAAAAATGAATCAGGATACGATCTGTGCCATATCAACACCACCCGGTACAGGAGGTGTTGCCGTTATTCGTATTTCGGGGCCGGAAGCTATTCCGATAAGCGCCTCAGTCTTTGTTCCTAAGGTAAAGGGAAGAGAATTATTGACACAAAAGGCCTATACCTTAAATTTTGGAAGTCTGTACAGAGGGGATGAGCAGATTGACGATGTGCTGGTTTCCCTCTTTCGGAATCCTCATTCATTTACAGGAGAAGATACGGTAGAGATAGCCTGTCATGGCTCTATTTATATCCAGCAGCAGATACTTCAGTTACTGATAGAAAAAGGAGCGCGAACGGCGCTTCCCGGAGAATTTACCCAACGTGCTTTTCTGAATGGTAAAATGGATTTGAGCCAGGCAGAAGCAGTTGCCGACCTGATTGCTTCCACATCTGCCGGCATGCATAAATTAGCATTGAATCAAATGCGGGGCGGATTTAGTCATGAACTTAACAACCTGCGCACTCAGTTATTAGATTTTACGTCCCTGATTGAACTGGAATTGGATTTTAGCGAAGAAGACGTTGAGTTTGCCGATCGTACCAATTTAAAACAGTTAGCCGCCGGGATTGAAAAGCTTATCAAACAGTTAGCCGATTCTTTTAGTATAGGAAATGCCGTAAAGAACGGTATCCCGGTAGCGATTATAGGAGAAACAAATGCAGGAAAATCCACCTTGCTTAATCTGTTGGTAGGAGAGGAGAGGGCTATTGTTTCCGATATTCACGGAACAACCCGTGATGTAATTGAAGATACGATAAATCTATCAGGAATCACATTCCGCTTTATAGACACCGCAGGTATCCGTGAAACAACAGATGCAATAGAAAACCTGGGAATAGAGCGAACTTTCGGCAAACTAAAGCAAGCCTCTATTGTATTATGGGTGATCGACCTCCTCAATTCCACGGCCCAAACAGAACAGTTAGCAAAAGTTATAATCCCGTATTTAGAAGGAAAACAAACCATTCTGGTATTTAATAAATCAGATTTATTAGACGCAGAAACCTTAGCTGCCCAAAAACATCTATTGACCTGTCTGCATGCTGAAAGAGTCTATATATCAGCTAAAAAGCAAGAAAATACCAACCAATTGAAAGACCATTTAATAAAAGCGGCAGCTATCCCCGAAATACATCAAAACGACATAATCATAACAAACATCCGCCATTACGAAGCGCTAACCAAAGCCCATGCCGCCATCCTACGCGTATCAGCAGACCTCAATCAAAATATCTCCGGCGATTTCCTAAGCCAAGACATCCGGGAATGCATGCACTATTTAGGCGAAATAACCGGACATATCAGTAATGATGAAATACTTGGTAATATCTTTGAACGATTTTGCATCGG
>JAISXD010000034.1 GCA_031270665.1 Tannerellaceae bacterium
ACGGAAGGATTTACGGCCGACTGTCCACACCGCGAACGGCAGGGATACGGCGAAGTAGCTTTTGCCACCGCCTGGGGAATCGGTCTGCCGAATTACCGGAGCGGCGCATTCTATCGCAATATCGTCCGCAACTGGACAGACGTGCAGGAAGCCGACGGATGGATACACCATACCGCTCCGCAGATCAACAACGATTACGGCGGTCCGATGTGGAGCAGCGCCGGGCTGAATGTTGGCTGGGAATATTATATCCATTTTGGCGATAAACAAATCCTCGAACTGGTCTATCCCTCGGCCAGACGCTGGCTGGAGTTTCTTCATGCCCATACAAAAGACGGTTTACTGATTCCTTACAAGCAGCACTGGGGGCATTTTTTGGGCGACTGGGCGGCTCCCGGGCAAAGGAAAGAACCGGGCGATTCGCCGCAGGCCATGTTTTTCAACAATTGTGTGTATGTGATGAACCTGGAGACCGCCACGCAAATGGCCGAAGCGCTGGGCTGCTATCGGCGTTCCGTCCTCTCTGGGACTTAACAATGAAAAAGGAGCATTTTATCGCAAAATACTCCTTCTTCTTTTAGAATAACCAAATTATCCATACTTAAAACTAACCCTATCGGATGAATCTGATATCCTTTTTCACGCAAGACGCGACTTGCGTAGCAGTAAAAGTCATAGTCTTTTAAATCAGGTTAACAACTAAATCAGGTTAACAACATTGTGAGATGTGTTTACCATTGAGAACCTATAATAAAATAACAGGATAAAAATAAGCAGAAACAATCATTAATGCAAGACAATTAAACACAAAAAACAACGAGCCTGTGTCATATTTTTCTTTTTTTTATCAAACGGCGCCGGCCTAAGACAATATTTCGGTTGGCGTATAAGTAATTTACGAAAAAAGTTTCGTTTATCGTGTTTATTTGCTGATATTGATGCGGTCTGCCTCATGTCTTTTTTCGTATAGTCATTTGTTGTAAACGATAGAGGGCCCTTGATATACTGATGGCTTTATCATGGTAAGGATGTCCTATATTTTCAAGGCTTTCTTTGGGCTTATCAGGGAGTGGAAGAAGTTGTATCTCGACCGTAAATGGTTTAACCACGAAGATGAATCTTCGTGAAACTCGCGAAGGATGAGCCAGTCTGCCTGGCTTACCCAATGGCGGAACTGGAGATTGGGCGAATGGGTAGACGAATAACTCACGGATAATTCCAGCAGCTTGTCTAAGTTAAAACTGCCGGACACGATGCCGGCTCCCGAAAGGCAGGCGTCGTGGGCGTTGCAGGCCTGTTCGATATGGGTGGGAACCATCATCACGGGCTTATCCATATACATGGCTTCGCACACCGACTCGAAGCCGGCCGTGGTAGCATATGCTTTGGAACCTGCCATGTAGCGTACAAACAGGGCGTCGTCGATCGGGTGGAACACCAGGTTGTCGTTTATGCGTGTTTCTTCCGTTTCTCCCTTTTTATCCCAGAAGAAATGAATCTTTACGGCGGGATGCGCTTTGTGCCACAGCTTCACTTCTTCGCCGAAGCCGCTGTTCAGCATATACCCGTGCAGGTAGTCTCCTTCGGACGGCTTCGCTTCGATAACCTCCCGCCTTATCAGCGGGGGCACTACCACGATCCCTTTCTCCGGGACTTCCTTCATCTTCCTGAACGACAGCGCCAGCTTCTTGCTTGCCCCCCAGGCCGTAACCTGCGTATAGAACAGCATCATGCCGAGCGACAGGGGATTGGCTTTCGGGAAACTGAACTCCGGGTGAAGAAAAAGGTATTGATGGGCAATACAGATCATGACGGCTTTCGGACGAAAGAGGGTATAGGTTAATCCGGTAAGTATTTCGTAGAAGTTCACCACTACGTCGGCTTCCGTCTGTTTTATCATCCGGTTGATGTAGTACAGGCTGCCTATATACCTGTAAGACCGGGCCACGTTATATACCACCGATCGGGCTAAGTTTACCTGTTTATTCCTGGCCGTGGGAAGGAAATTGGGGCTTTCAAACGAATAAACCGGCGCCTTCATCTTTTCAATGAAAAAAGCCGGAATCTTACGGGCAGGGCTTTTCCCTACCAATGCGCCCACCACCTGATGCCCGTCGGCGGTGAGTTTCTGATGAAGGGATAAGGCCTGTGTCAGGTGTCCCCTCCCTTCTCCCTGGATGATAAAAAGTATTCTCATCTTTTAAAGTAGTCAAAGTAGTTAAGGAGTTAGCGTAGCCGGGCCAGGTTTTTCTCCTTAACCCCCACCGCGGCTGCTTTAACTCCTTTGACTACTAAAAAAACTAATCTTCTTCCTGGCTTTCTGCGTAGGCTTTCAGCAGTTTTTCCTGAACGTCGGCAGGGACAAGTTCGTAGGCGGAGAACTTCATGTTGAAAGAAGCGCGTCCGCCGGTGATAGAGCTTAATGAGGTGGAATAGGAAGACATTTCTTTTAAGGGGACTCTGGCCGATAGCTTTTCGTATCCCTTTTCACTGCTCATTCCCATTATTATGGAGCGGCGGCCTTGCAGGTCGCTCATCACATCGCCTAAGTAATCGGCGGGAACGGAGACTTCCACGTCATAGATCGGTTCAAGAATCTTCGGGCCGGCTTCTTTGAAGGCCGTGCTGAACGCATTACGCCCGGCAAGCATAAAGGAGATTTCGTTGCTGTCTACCGGGTGCATCTTCCCGTCGTATACGATAATACGTACATCGCGGGCATACGAACCGGTTAGCGGCCCCTGTTCCATACGCGCCATAATCCCTTTCAGTATGGCCGGCAGGAAGCGGGCGTCGATAGAGCCTCCTACGATTGAATTGATGAAGACCAGCTTGCCGCCCCAATCCAAATCTACCACCTGTGTGTCGCGAACCGATATTTTATATTCCTGCGTGCCGAATTTGTATACATCGGGCGTGGGCATGCCTTCATGGTAAGGCTCTACAATCATATGTACCTCGCCAAACTGTCCGGCGCCTCCCGACTGCTTTTTATGCCGGTAGTCGGCGCGCGCTGCCTTGGTGATGGTTTCGCGGTAAGGTATCTTCGGTTCGATAAACTCGATGGGTATCTTTTCGTTATTCTCCAATCTCCATTTCAGTGTGCGGAGGTGGAACTCTCCTTGTCCGGATATAATCGTTTGTTTCAGTTCTTTAGACTGTTCGATAACCCAGGTGGGGTCTTCTTCGCGCATACGGTTTAGCAATTCGCCCAGCTTTTCGGAATCAGACTCGCTAACGGCTTTAATCGCCCTGCGGTATTTGGAATTGGGGTATTTGATGAAGTCGAAGGTGTAATCGGCCCCTTTTCCATTTAATGTATTGCCGCGGCGCACATCTTTCAGTTTAACGGTGGCCCCTATATCGCCTGCAACCATTTCTTCCACCTGGCTGCGTGTTTGCCCTGCCACAACAAATAACTGGGCGATACGCTCTTTCGAGCCACGGTCGGCATTGAGTAAGTCATCGCCTTCTTTTATTTTTCCTGATATCACTTTAAAAAAAGAAACCTGTCCGATATGCGGTTCTATGGTTGTTTTAAAGAAGAAAATGCTGGTTGGCCCGTTTGCATCGGGGGCAATATCTTTTCCCTCTGTCGTTGCGAAGTGCGGCATCCGGTCTACAGTGGGCACTACATTCCCAAGAAATTCCAGGGTACGGCGAACGCACATATCCTTTTCTGCACACACACAGAATACGGGGAACATCCCGCGAAGGATTAGCCCGGCGCTGATTCCGGCGCGCATTTCATCTTCGCTCAAGGCGCCGTCTTCGAAGAATTTCTCCATCAGGGCGTCGTCATTCTCGGCAGCGGCTTCCACTAAAGCGGCGTGTAATTCTTGCGCTTTCTCCATTTCTTCTGCCGGAATATCCAATACATCGGGAACGCCGCCTTCGGGTTTCCATTTATACATCTTCATCTTCAATACGTCTACCACCGCATTAAAGGAAGGGCCCGTATGGACAGGATACTGTATCTGTACAACTTTACTGCCGTAACTTTCTTTTAGCTGGGTGATCACTCCGTCGTAATCCGCCTTTTCCTGGTCTAATTGGTTGAGGATAAAGATAACCGGTTTGTTAAACTGTTCCGTATAGCGGAATTGGTTCACCGTGCCTACCTCAATGCCATATTGGGCGTTAATCACCATTAAAGCCGTATCGGTAACGTTCAGGGCCGATACCGCTCCGCCGATAAAGTCGTCCGAACCCGGGCAGTCGATAAAATTGAGTTTCCTGTTCTGCCATTCCACACTAAAAACGGTTGAGAACACCGAGTATCCATACTCTTTCTCAACCGGGAAATAATCGCTCACCGTATTTTTGGTATCAACACTACCGCGACGTTTTATAACTCCACCCTCGTAAAGCATCGCTTCTGCGAGAGTGGTTTTCCCGGAGCCAGAACTTCCCAAGATGGCAATGTTCTTAATTTCATTTGTTTGATAAACCTTCATGATATCAGGGTTTAATAGATTTATAAATATAAAAAGAGCTAAAAAAATCTCATAAGGGCGCAAATTATAGAATGTGAATGAAAAAAGCAATTAAACAAACCTGTTACAGAACATATTTTTGGAACATTTCCCGGTATGCTGTTATAATTTAAGTCTGCGTTAACACATTTCCCCCCCGGGATTAGTCTGGGGATTGATTCTTCCGGGGGTAGCGTCCGGGGGGGCGGTTTTGTGTGCAAAATACAGCCATTGCCCATGCGGAGGGCGAAACAAAAAAGGCGGCCTCCCGGGGTTTTGGAATAACAAAATGACGCTGTTCGTTGTAAAAAATAATCAAAAGTGTTGTGTTTTCAATATATTTTCATATTTTTGTTTGCTTATTTAAAAATAAGCAAACAAACTGATATGTTTTTATGTATAATAATATACATATATATATATGGTTTTTATTCCTGGTGTCTAACAAAAAGATTGTTGTATGATGAAAAAATTGATTAATGTTTTGCTGTGCTTTATGCTATGCACAGCGGTGGCGGTTGCTCAGAACGTGAGAGTAGCCGGAACGGTGGTCTCGGGCGACGACGGCGAGCCGATTATCGGGGCGTCGGTCATGGCAAAGGGGACTTCGATTGGGACGATTACCAATCTCAACGGGCAGTTCGACCTCAATGTGCCGCCTGTGGTACGTACCCTGGTTATTTCTTACATAGGGATGCAAAGCGAGGAAGTGGCCGTGGGCGCCAATCTGAGGATTGTGCTCAAATCGTCTGCGCAGGCCCTGGATGAAGTGGTGGTTACGGCGCTGGGTATTTCGAGGGACAAGAAAACCCTGGGATACGCCGTACAGCAGGTGGGTGGCGAAGAGGTCAACACCACGAAGACGAACAACTTCGTAACCGCCCTGTCGGGCAAGGTGTCGGGCCTGCAAATTAAGAACACCACCAACTTCGGCGGGTCGGCAAACGTGCTGATCCGCGGCGCATCATCGCTGACGCAAAACAACCAGGCGCTCTTCGTGGTGGATGGCGTGCCGATTGACAACTCGAACGTAAACAACACCACCCAGCTAACCGGAGGCATCGGTTACGACTACGGGAATATGTCTTCGGATATCAACCCGAATGATATCGAGTCGGTAAGCGTGCTCAAAGGAGCCGCCGCCACAGCCCTCTACGGCTCGCGTGCCGGCAGCGGGGTGATACTTATCACCACCAAGAAGGGTGGGGGAGCGTCTAAGAAACCCGTTGTCCGCCTGAGCTCGAACGTTACGCTCAGCAGCGTAGACAAGGCCACCCTGCCCAGCCTGCAAACGGAATACGGCGCAGGCTACGGGCAGTATTACGATTCGCCCAACGGCTTTTTCGACTATGCCGACATCGACGGCGACGGGGTGGAAGACCTCCTGGTGCCTTACTACGAAGACGCCTCGCGCGGGGGAAGGCTCGACGGCACACCGGTATACCAGTGGGATTCTTTCTGGCCCACCTCGTCCAACTATGGCAGGAAGACGCCTTACGCAGCCTCGGCACACGGGCCGGAATACTTCTTCAAAACGGGCGTAAGCCTTACCAACAGCATCGATGTGTCCGGCGGGGGCGACGTATCCACCTACCGCTTTGCCTACACCAACCTCGACCAGACAGGCACGTGGCCCAACTCGTCTATCAAGCGCCACAACGCCAGTTTCTCGGGCAGTTACGATATACTGAAAAACCTCACCATCAGTTCTTCGGCCAACTATATACATACCTCTACGGTGGGCCGCCCCGAAACGGGCTACAACAACAATGCGTTGTCGATGTTCCGCCAGTGGTATCAGGCTAACGTAGACCTCAAACAGCTGGAAGAGGTGTATAAGTCGAGCGGGCAGAACGCTACGTGGAACCGCGTTTACTGGGACGACGCTTCGCCGGCCTACTGGGACAACCCCTACTGGACGCGCTACGAGAACTACGAAAACGACGCCCGCCAGCGCCTCATCGCCAACGTGAAGCTGGAATGGAAGATTACCGACTTCCTCAGCGTGATGGGCCGCTATGCCGTAGACACGTACGCCTACCTGCAGGAAGAACGCAAGGCGGTGGGTTCGCACGCGGAGCGCTTTGGCGTGGGGGCGAATGAAAGCACTTCGGGCTATGCGCGCCTCGACCGTTCGTTTATCGAAACCAATGCCGACTTGCTGGCCAACTTCCACAAGCCGCTCAGCGCAGAGGTAGACCTCACGGCGCTGGCCGGGGTGAACATACGCCGCAGCACCATCGACCAGGTGTATGCCTCTACCAACAACGGACTCGCCGTGTCCGGCGTGTATGCCCTGAGCAACAGCCTCGACCCCATGCTGCCGCCCGAAGAGAAATACGAACGTGTCGGCATCAACGGCCTTTTTGCCAGCGCCTCGCTGGGCTACCGGAACACCTACTACCTCGAAGGAACCGTACGCCGCGACCAGGCTTCCACGCTGCCCTCCGGCAACAATGCCTACTTCTATCCCTCGCTTACGGGAAGCGTTATCTTCTCCAACCTGATCAGCCCTCGCTGGCTGTCGTTCGGCAAGCTGCGGCTCAACTTTGCGGAGGTGGGCAACAGCGCCCCGGCCCTGAGCGTGATAGATACCTATACCCAGGTATCGCCCTTCAACGGCAATCCGATCGTTACCGTGCCCGATACGCGCAACAACCCCGAACTCAAGCCCGAACGGCAGCGCGCCTACGAAGTGGGCCTCGAAGCGGGGTTCCTCAAGAACCGCCTCGGTTTCGACCTGGCGCTCTACGACAATACCACCTTCGACCAGCTGGTGCCTATCTCCGTATCGTATGCCACCGGCTATTACAGGCGCTGGATTAATGCGGGCGAGATACAAAACCGGGGCGTAGAGCTGTCGCTCTTTGCAACGCCGGTCAAGACGCGCGATTTCAGCTGGGACGTGCGCCTCAACTGGGCTGCCAACCGCAACAAGGTGGTTTCCCTCTATGTAGACGAAGCGGGCAATAAGGTAGACAACCTCCAGCTTGGCAGCCTCCAGGGCGGCGTGAGCATCAACGCCCGTTTGGGAGAACCTTACGGCGTAATCAGCGGGACCGACTTCGTTTACCACGACAACGGCGAGAGGATTATCTCCGCCAATGGCATATATGAATTTTCGCCCGAGAACGACAAGGTGCTCGGCAACGTAAACCCCGACTGGACGGGCGGGCTGAGCAATACCTTTACGTACGGGAACCTTGCGCTCAGCTTCCTGATAGATATGAGCCGGGGCGGCAGCGTATTTTCGCTCGACCAGCATTATGGCGGCGCCACGGGCGTATATAAGGAAAGCGCCGGGCTGAACGACCTGGGCAATCCCAAGCGCGACCCCATCGTGTGGGCCGATGCAAGCGACCATTCCAAAGGCTATGCCTCCACCAGCGGGGGAACTGTCCTACCCGGCGTGCGGGCCGACGGAACGCCCAATACCATCCGCGTAGACGAGTCGAGCTACATTGCCGGCGGCTACAAGGCGTATCCCAACAGCGCCTTTGTTTACGACGCTTCGTTTGTGAAGCTGCGCGAACTTTCCCTCACCTATACGCTCCCCAAGGCATGGCTGGCCAAGACGCGTGCATTCACGGCGGCGTCCATCGCCCTGGTAGGCTCCAACCTGTGGATTATCCACAAAAACCTGCCCTATGCCGACCCCGAAGCTACCCAGAGTTCGGGTAATATACAGGGATGGCAGAGCGGCGTGGCGCCCACGGAACGTACTTTCGGATTTACCCTCAATGTTCAATTTTAAACCTGTCAAGATGAAAAAGATAGTTACGCTGATTTTCCTGGCGGCCTTCTGCGCCTGCACGGACCAGTTTGAAGACTTTAACGAAGATAAGAAGAACCCCGCCGTTGTAGAGGGCGAACCCCTCTTCACCAGCGCACAGAAGAGCCTCACAGACCAGATCAGTTCTACCAATGTGAACCAGAATATATTCAAGCTCTGCGCACAGTACTGGACCGAAACGACCTATACCGACGAGGCCAATTACGATTTGACAACCCGCAACATTTCGGCCAACATCTTCCGCTACTATTACCGCGAGCCGCTCAAAGACCTGCTTGAGGCTGAAATCCGGATCAAGGCTACCGAATATCCGGTAGAAGAGTCGCCGCAGGTAAAAGTGAACAAACTGCATATCATTGAACTCCTGCGCGCCTATGCCTTCCAGCAGCTTGTAGACATATTCGGGGCCGTGCCTTATACCGAGGCTCTTGACGTTAAGAATGTATACCCGGCCTACGACGCCGGCGAGGCGATATACAAGGATCTGATAGCGCGTGTGAATGCGGCTGTAGCCGGCCTGGATGCCGGAAACGAATCGTTCGGCTCGGCCGACCTGATTTATGGGGGTGAGACGGGGCGGTGGATCAAATTCGGCAATGCGCTGAAGATAAAGCTGGGCGTTTCCCTGGCCGATTACGACCCGGCCCTGGCGGAGGCTACCGTGAGCGCGGGCGTTGCCGGGGCGTTTGACTCGGCTGCCGACGACGCGCTGTTTGCCTACCTCACCGCCTCGCCCAACTACAATCCCATCTATGCCGATGTGATTGCTTCGGGACGGCACGACTTTATCCCCGCAAACACCATCGTGGATATCATGAACGGGCTGGAAGACCCGCGCCGGGCGGCTTATTTCACCCTTTACGCGGGCGAATACAAGGGCGGCGCCTACGGATACGGTGCGCCCTACGGTAGCCATTCGCACATCCCCGACGCTATCTCGGCGCCAGACTTCAAGGGGATACTTTTTACGTATGCCGAAGTGCAGTTCTACCTTGCCGAGGCTGCGGCCCGGGGATTCAGGCTGCCCGCTACGGCCGAGGCCTATTACAGCGAAGCCGTCCGCGCCTCGTTTGAATTTTGGGGCGCTGGCGGCGCCGACGCCTACCTGGCCAAAGACGAAGTGAAATACAGCCAGGCTGCCTGGAAAGAGCGCATCGGCCTGCAGCAATGGTTGGCCTTCTACACGCGCGGGCTGGAGGGATACACCACCTGGCGGCGGCTGGACTATCCCCGCCTCAACATTGCCGAGCTTATCCGTGAGGAGAGCGAGATACCCGTCCGCTTCACCTTCCCCGTCAATGAGCAGACCCTCAACAAGGCCAGTTACGAGGCAGCCTCCCAGTTAATAGGCGGCGACCTGCTGACCACAAAGATATTCTGGGATAAGTATTAGTAGTAAGAGACAACGCTCCGCCGGCTGTCCGCCGGCGAGAGATTGTTTGAGGTAAAACGCCCGGCAGCAACTGCTGCCGGGCGTTTTTTCTGTGTGCCGCCGCGCCGGGGGGAATCTTATACCATGGTGTGGCTGGCAAAATAAACGCTAATCCGTAAGCCGAAAAACACCCAAAGACAGTTTAGATTGGGCGTTTCCCGTCTTATTTCCTTCCAAACACAGTTTAGATTGGATGTTCCCCGTCTTATTTCCTTCCAGACACAGTTTAGATTGGGCGTTTCCCGTTTGATTTCCTTCCAAACACAGTTTAGATTGGGCGTTCCCCGTCTGATTTCCTTCCAATCACAGTTTAGATTGGGCGTTTCCCGTTTGATTTCCTTCCAGACACGGTTTAGATTGGGTGTTCCCCGTCTGATTTCCTTTAAATCACAGGTTAGATTTGGGCAAAAAGAAAGACGGGCCGCCCCCCCTCTGATGAGGTAAGATGGCCCGTCTTTACCGGCCTGAACGCTACGGCTCAGGCTTCTTCTTCGCCGGGTTCTTCGCCGGGTTCTTCGTTTTTGGCCCGTCGGGCGGTGCGTTGCGCCAGGATGGCGTGGTATTTTTTTACAATCAGGTTCCATGTTATCACAAAGTTGTAAATGATGTTCCCGTGCAGTTCATGGAATCCCCCCGGTTCGTCTTCGCCCTCCATGTGTACCTCATCGTCCAGTTCCCGCGGGTCTATCACTGTGTCGCCCCCCAGTGCGTCTGCCGTCAGCCGCGCGTCTAAGTAAACGGTTATCGCATTGTAAAGCACGTCTGCCTCCCGGCGTATCTTGGCCAGGTTTTCCTGTGGCTTCTGGATCGTCTCTTTGGCCCGTTCGGCCGCCAGATCCTGGTATTCCTTTTCGGCCTGGCTGATGAGCGTTACCCATTCGGTAAGCGCCAGCAGCGTCATGTCGGCGGCATATGCCCCGCTGAGGTCTTGCAGCAGGTTGTATACGGAGGCAGACTGTTCGGCCAGCGTCCCCGTGAGGACAGTCTTTTTGTAGCCCCTGTCGAGCAGGACGAACAGCCGTTCGGCCGCTTTTTGTTTGGCCTCGCCGGGCAGTTTCTGCATACCCTTCACCACGGTGAACAGTCCCCTGAACAACTCGTTGCGCTTCCTTACGGCCGCTTCTATCTCTTCGGTATAAAGACTTTTGCGTATCACCACCAGCAATTCGTCTACCTTTTGATAAAGCAGCTCAATCCTGTTGAACAAATCCGTTATGCCAAGCGTCGCCTTGTTGAAATGCGTTACGGTAGCAATAAATTCCGTGAAAAACTTAAACCACTCTTCGTTGTGTAGGCTTTGTTGCCTGATCTTTTCTATTTTCATACATTGGTAAATTAGGAATGTTTCTATTATCCGTAAAGGTATGAAATGATCCGGTAATTTCCCGTTTTTGACATTTTTTTTGCACGAAGGAGGAGAAAGCGCTAACTTAGCCAGCGGAAAAACAATCAGAAAGGAGGAACAACGATGGGATTATCCAAACCCGCATGGGATAGCAACTCTTGGGAAGAAGCCGTAAAAGCGGTAGAGAGGATTAAAGATGAAGCCGAACTTGGGCGTATCGCAAAAGAAGCGCAGCTTTGGCAGGCACGCCGTGCCGCCGTTGCAAAATTGGAAGACCAAAACATACTGGCAGGTATAGCGCAGCATGACGCATACTACGCTGTTCGCCAGGTTGCCGTTGCAAAATTGGAAGACCAAAACATACTGGCAGGTATAGCGCAGCATGACGAAGACTACGCTATTCGCCAGGCTGTCGTTGAAAGAATCACGGATCAAAGCATACTTGGTAAGGTAGCGCAGCATGACGCATACTACGCTGTTCGCCAGGCTGCCGTTGAAAGAATCACGGATCAAAGCATACTTGGTAAGGTGGCGCAGCATGGCGCTTACTTCTCTGTTCGCCAGTCTGAAGTTGATAGATTCACTGATAAAAGCATACTTGGTTTGGTAGCGCAGCATGACGCATACTACGCTGTTCGCCAGGCTGCCGTTGCAAAATTGGAAGACCAAAGCATACTGGCATATATAGCGCTGAATGACGGAAGCGTCGCTGTTTGCCGTGCCGCCTTTGCAAAAATCACCGACCCAATCCTGCTGGCCCGTATTGCCAAAAAAGCGTGGCACAGGGAGGCCCGCCTGGCCGCCGTTGCAAAAATCACCGACCAAAGCGTACTGGCTGATGTGGCGGAGCATGAAGAAGACAGCGATGTTCGCCGCGCTGCCTTAGCAAGAATCACCGACCCAATGCTGCGGGCAGATATAGTGTTGAAAGGCTGACCGGTATTCTTCCGGCTGAGGGATAATTGCGTCCGGCGGGTTGTTAAATAATTGCTTTTTTTTAAACATTTCGTTCCGCAATATGCTTTCAGAATACCGGGCATGCGTATCTTTGCAGCAAGTTTAGTCAAAAAGAAAAAATAAATACAAATTGAATAGCAAAATGACAGATTCAATCAGGTTCACCAAGATGCACGGGGCCGGCAACGATTATATATATGTGAATACGACAGATTATCCGCTCGAAAACCCCCAGGCGTTAGCCGTAGCATGGAGCAGGCCGCATACGGGGATCGGTGCCGACGGCCTTGTGCTGATAGGCCGCTCGGCGGTGGCGGATTTCAGTATGCGTATCTTTAATGCAGACGGTTCCGAAGCGATGATGTGCGGAAACGCTTCGCGCTGTATAGGCAAGTATGTATACGATAAAGGCCTCACGGCCAAACGCGTGCTTACCCTCGAAACGCTTTCGGGCATTAAGGAATTAGCCCTGTCGGTTGATAACGGAAAGGTTACCGGCGTTACGGTAGATATGGGTATCCCGGTAATAGAGAAAGAAGAACTGAGGCTTGAAGCAGGCGGCGCGACGTATACCGGAACGGCCGTATCGATGGGAAATCCTCATTTTGTAGTGTTCACGGAAGATATCGACCGGATTGATTTGCCCGCTACGGGAGCGCTTTTGGAGCGCCACCCTTATTTCCCCGACCGTACCAATGTAGAGTTCGTACAGCTTATGGCGCCCGATAGGTGCAGGATGCGGGTGTGGGAACGCGGTTCGGGCATTACGCTGGCTTGCGGTACGGGCGCCTGCGCTACGGCGGTGGCGGGTATCCTAACGGGCCAAACCGGGCGTGAGCCGGAAGTAATCATGGACGGCGGCTCTCTGCACATCCGTTGGGACGCGGTTACCGGCAAGGTCTTTATGCGTGGCGGAGCCGTAACGGTATTCGAAGGAGAGATAGGGCGAAAAGTAATACAACAATAAAACACAAACACAAACACAAACACAAACACAAAAAGAGATGGCTTTAATTAACGAACACTATCTTAAACTGCAGGACAGTTATTTATTTGCGGATATTGCCGCGAAGGTAAACGCATTCAAGGCGACTCATCCCAAAGAACGGGTTATCAGCCTGGGTATTGGCGATGTAACGCAGCCGCTGGCCCCGGCCGTTCTCCAGGCGATGCATAAGGCGGTAGACGAGCTGGGCGAGAGGGATACCTTTCGCGGCTACGGCCCCGACCAGGGATATCCTTTCCTGATAGAGGCTATTATCAGGAATGATTTCGCAAGCCGCGGCGTTACCATAGAACCCGGCGAAGTATTCGTTAGCGACGGCGCCAAGAGCGATACCGGAAACATCGGCGATATAATAGGCTACGACAGCCGCATTGGGGTAACCGACCCGGTGTATCCCGTCTATATAGATTCCAACGTAATGGCAGGGCGTGCCGGTAGTCTTGGCAAAGGAAAATGGAGCGGCGTAACCTATATCCCCTGTACGGAAGAGAATAACTTTACGCCCGTCCTTCCGGACGATAGGGTAGATATCCTCTACCTGTGTTATCCGAACAATCCTACGGGGACAACGCTCTGCAGAGAAGAATTGGAAAAGTGGGTGGCTTATGCTTTGGAAAACGATGTAATTATAATGTACGATGCGGCATACGAAGCCTATATCCGCCGCCCGGCCATTCCTCATTCTATTTACGAAATAGAAGGGGCCAGGAAGGTAGCCATAGAGTTTCGCAGCTTTTCAAAGACGGCGGGTTTTACCGGCGTGCGTTGCGGATACACCATTGTGCCGAAAGAACTGAACGGCTTTACGCCCGACGGGCGGCAGGTTTCGCTTAACCGCTTGTGGAACCGCCGCCAGGCGACTAAATTCAACGGCGTAAGTTATATTACCCAGCGGGGAGCCGAAGCCATCTATTCTCCCGAAGGCAAGGAACAGATCCGGGCCTCTGTAGATTACTACATGACGAATGCCCGTATCATGCGGGAAGGCCTGCTGGCATGCGGTTTAAAAGTTTACGGCGGAGAAGACGCCCCTTATATCTGGCTAAAAACGCCCAAGGGCGACCCTTCATGGAAATTCTTCGAAAAACTGCTGTACGAAACCTGTATCGTGGGGACTCCCGGCGCAGGCTTCGGCCCGAGCGGCGAAGGCTACCTGCGCCTTACGGCCTTTGGCGACAGGGGCGATACGCTCGAAGCGATGGACAGGCTACGGCGCTGGCTGGCATAAATAGTTTGGGAAAACGACACAAAGGACATTTGCTTTGTGCAGGTATAAAAATTAATCGTATCTTTACCCCTCTTAAATTAAATAAGTTCTTAAATTAAATAAGTATATGAAAAGTATTGTTTTACTCCGTCATGGAGAGAGTGTATGGAACAAAGAAAACCGGTTCACAGGCTGGACCGATGTAGATTTAACGGAAAAAGGCATTGAAGAGGCCAATAAAGCCGGACGGTTGTTGAAAGAGAAAGGTTTTGTTTTCGACATCGCTTATACTTCATACCTGAAAAGAGCTGTCAAAACATTAAACAATGTGCTCGACCGGTTAGATCAGGATTGGATACCGGTAGAGAAAAGCTGGCGCCTGAATGAGAAGCATTACGGTAACCTTCAGGGATTGAACAAAAGCGAAACCGCCGAAAAGTATGGCGACGAACAGGTGCTTGTCTGGCGCCGGAGCTATGATATCGCCCCTCTTCCCTTGGAAGAAGACGACCCCCGTAACCCACGCTTTGATATTCGTTATCAGGATGTTATTAATAAGCAACTTCCGCGTACCGAATCGCTTAAAGATACCGTGGAGCGTATACTTCCTTACTGGAAAGAGGTAATCTTCCCTACCCTGGATACAGCCGATCAAATCCTCGTTACCGCCCATGGAAACAGTTTGCGGGGTATCATTAAGTACCTGAAGAATATTTCAGACGAAGACATTGTCCATTTGAACTTACCGACGGCCGTACCTTACGTATTTGAATTTGACGATACCCTGAAATTGGTGAATGATTACTTCCTCGGCGATCCTGAAGAAATTAAGAAACTAATGGATGCTGTAGCCAATCAGGGGAAAAAGAAATAGCTTTTTCCCTTTCGTGTGCTTGCCAAACCACGTAAAAAACAAGAAATTATGCAGAAAACAGTAAGTGTTTATTTCATGATAACGGGCATATTATTTAATGTATGCCTGGTTACGGCCAATCTTTTAGAGACAAAAATTGTACATGTATCAGGTATTACGGCCACTGCCGGCCTGTTGGTTTTTCCTGTTTCGTATATCATAAACGACTGTATTTCCGAAGTATGGGGGTATAAGAAAGCCCGCTTGATTATCTGGAGCGGGTTTGCTTCCAATTTCCTCGTTATCGGGTTTGCCCGGTTGGCCGTTTGGCTCCCGGCGGCTCCTTATTGGCAAGGGGAAGAAGGGTTCAATTTTGTATTTGGCATGGCTCCCCGCATAGCTGTTGCCAGCTTGATTGCTTTCTTGGCCGGTTCTTTCCTCAATGCTTATATTATGAGTAAGATGAAGATAACGTCAGGCGGCAAAAACTTTTCTTTGCGGGCGATTGTTTCTACCCTTGTTGGCGAAAGCGCCGACTCCCTGATCTTCTTTCCGGTTGCCTTCTTAGGATTAGTCCCCCCCAAAGAGTTATTACTTCTTATCGGGGTACAGGCCGTATTGAAGTCTCTTTACGAAATCATAATCCTGCCGGTTACGATAAGGGTAGTAAGCTACCTGAAGAAAGCAGACGGCAGTGACGCGTACGATACGAATATCTCTTTCAACCCTTTAAAGATAAAAGATATTTAAAGGGGAGAAAAGAGATGCCGCCAGTCTTCTCCGGCTTCGGGCATATACGTGCGGAAGCCTAAAGACCCGGCTGTCCGGCAGTTGGGGAGGGCGTCGTCTATGAAAAGGCTTTCTTTGGGAATAATGTTGGCGTCTTTGATTACGTATTCAAATATGTCGGCATGGGGCTTTACCATGTGAAGCTCGTATGACAGGTAAACCTTCGTGAAGAAATCAGCCGCCCGATGGCCTTTGTAAGAAAAAACATTCTTTTCCGACCATACCCAATGAAGCTCGCTGGTGTTGCTCAGCAAAAATGTATTGTACTTCTCTTTCAGTTCGAGAAGTAAATCAAGCTTATAGGTTGGCACGTCATTGAGCATGCATATCCAGGCGTCGTCTATTTGTTTGTTTGTCACTTCCCTGTTGGTAAGCAGGCGAATAGCGTCCCGAAACTCTGCAGACGTCATTTGTCCCAGTTCTATCGCCATGAACATGTCTTTGGGGAGATAATTATTAGTTAATTGTTCGCGTACATTTATATCCAATGCTGCAAAAGCTTCGATGCAGCGGTTACGGGCGAGGTTGATTATAACTCCTCCGAAGTCTATAACGAGGTTTTTTATATCTTTCATTGTTCTTCAAGTGTTAGGATATGGCTGTTTTCCAACTGTGCGAAGGAAAGGCTGAGCGGTTTGTATCCGGCGGCGCTGAACGTGTACTGGCGGTAATCCGTCCGTGAGGGGGTACCGCTTACGCCGTTGTGTTCCTGGCTGTTTCCGTACTTGTAGTGGCGTACGGTCAATAGGTCGAAGGTGACGTCGCCGCTGCCGTTCGTCTGCAGGGTTTGCGTATGGTTATCGTTCGGTAAGGCGCTTAGTATGATTTGCAGGTTGGCTCCCGGCGAGCCGTTACGTTTTTTTACAGTCAGCGTTTTGCTTTTGCCGTAGCGCATTTCCATCCGTCCGGTACCGCCGTAGAAAAAGGGCGTCATTTCGCGTTCGCTGATGCCGGGATGTTCCGTGTCTACCATCCGGTTGTTCCATGTATCCCAATACCAGAAGCCGAGGCGGATGGGACGGAAAAATTCGCTGTCGTGCTCAATCTTTTCCAGTTTGGTGCGATACATCCAAACGCTGTTGCAGATACCGTACCCCTCGCCCATCATGAGCAGGTTGACATTGCCTATGAGGCGGTTGTCTTCAAAGATGATCGGATCAGCGATGGCTACTCCTTCCTCGTTTACGGTGCTGCCGCTGAAGGTAACGGCAGCAAGGGCGTTGTTCACGTTGTTATTGTAATAAGGCGCAATTGATAAGTTGCTAACCTTCGCGCCGTCTTCGGGATTCTTGAGGTTGCCCGGCATGGCCTCTACCTTGATGATGTTGCGGCGATAAACAATATCTTTGCTGTACGGGCTGTTGGTGCTCCAGATGCCACGCGCCCCTGTGCAGCCGTCTTCGGCTTTGAGCACAATGACGTTGTCTTCAAAGAGCATATTCTCCAAAGTCGAGCGGTCGTAGTTCGTTATGCGCATGCCGGCTACGGCGGAGTTACGGTCATATTCCTCACTGCGGCGCGTGGGTGCAAAGCTGCGCATGTAGATAAGGTTGCCTTTCACGTGTATGTTGTTTCCCCAGCCGATACCGATGGGGTTGTAGCCCATGCCGAAAATTTTGTTATTGCTTACCTGTGCGCCGTCGGAAGGGCCGATGGCAAAGCTGTTGGTGTCGAAGCTGTCGGAATAAAGTTCGTTGTGATCTACCCTGCCGCTACTGTCTACGCCCCGATGGCGGAAACGACGCAGGGAATTGAAGGCGAACACGTTTTGTGTCTTCTTTCCGGCGCTGATGGCGCGGACGGCCATATGGCGGTCGTCTATCACGGAGCCGCGGTCGTAGAGCACGTTGTGGTGTATATTCCCGTCGCCCGTAACCATGCCGCCCACGCTGTCGCCATAATAATCTACCGTAACGCCGGCCACCTCGTTGTACGTATTTCCCATGTGATTCAGGAAAAGCGGGTTGAATCCGCAGCCGATGAATCCCGTCCCGCCGTTGCGTCCTTGCTTAATCGTGCCGTTCAGAATACGGAAGTTAGTAAAGTTCCACAGTCCGGCGCGGATGCCGAAGGAGGCCTCTTCGTTATAGGCGTAGTCGTTCCACCGGGAGCCGATCACCTTCGGCGGACCGTCATCGTAGATAATCGTGTGTCCGTCGAGGTCGAGCTCTACGTTATGCGCCTTGATGTTGATAGCCAGCGTGGGGACGGTCAGGTCGCGCGTAAGTACGTATTTGGCGTCGGCCTGCGTGAGCGTATAGGGTGCATTGCCTTCCATATCTTCGGGGATACGGATAATGTCGGCGGTTAGCTTTTTAGTGGTGAACGTGTGGTCGGCGGACGAGATTGTAGCGCCGTCATGGTCTTGCGCCACGAACCGGTAGTGGTACGTTTTGCCGGCTTCCAACCCTTTGATATAGTGCAGATGCAGGTAATAGTAAGATTCAGACTGGGTGGTGGCGTTCCCGTAAGCGACGGTTTCGCCATATTCGACGATGGAGATCGCAGGCAGTTTCGTCATAAAGCCAACGGCGCACGAGGTGTAAGCGTTATGCTCCCAGAAAGCAGCTTCGTCGAACATCAGCGCATCGCCGGACGTTTCCTTAATAAGCGGTTCGGTATCGGGGGCAAAGTTGGTTAAGCGATAGTTGAAGAAATATTCATCTTCGTTCCTCGGATTGGCGATGGGAACAGGACGGGTAAACAAATCCCCTTCGTTACTATGGTCGTCGTCAGGTATATTTTCCGTAATGGTACAGGCCGACAGGAAAAAGCAACATCCTAATACATATTTTGATTTATACATGAGTTTATCTGTTTTTTACTACTCTGCTCATAGGGCCTTATCTTGAAAGTTACGGGTTTCTTCGATGATATAGTCGGGACGGGCTTTTATTTCGTCGAAGAGGATGCCTATGTACTGTCCCAATACGCCGACGGTGATGAGTTGTACGCCTCCGAAGAAGATGACAGTGAGGATAATGGACGTCCAGCCTGTTTCGGCGTTGCTGAAGCCGTATATTTTTCCTAACGTAAACCATATGGCGAGGACAATTCCCACGATTACAGCCGCGAAGCCTAAACTCATGGCTATGCTCAATGGTTTTTTAGAGAAGTATAACAACGCTTTCGTTGCAAACCGGAGCATTTTCTTAAAGGGATACTTTGTTTCTCCTGCCAGGCGGGCTTCACGCTGGTAATAAAACGGGATTTGTTTGAATCCCACCCAACTGATCAGTCCGCGTATGTATTTGCCGTGTTCTTTCAGGCGGTTGAATTCGTCCATTACTTTCCGGTCTATCAGGCGGAAATCACCTGTGTCTACGGGGAACCGTACTTCGCTCATGGAATTCATCACCCGGTAAAATAGTTTAGCCGACAGGCGTTTGAACGCGCTTTCTCCTTCGCGGGATTTACGTACACAATAGATAACGTTGGCTTTTTCCTGTTCCTGCAGGCAAAGTATGTCGGGTATCAGTTCGGGCGGGTCTTGCATATCGGCGTCGATAATGATAGCCAGGTCGGCGTCACATTTGTTGATACCTGCGGTTACAGCCGCCTGATGGCCGAAGTTTCGCGAGAGATGGATTACCTTTACCGTTTTGTCTTCCGCCGCAATCTCATCGAGCAAGGCTTTTGTATTGTCTCGGCTTCCATCATTTATATAGATAATTTCAGTCGCATCAGGCAGGGATAACACGGCTTGCTTCGTACGTTTGTAAGACGCTGCGATAACGGCTTCTTCATTATAGCATGGAACGATTACAGCAATTTTCTTCATCTTTTCTGCTCTTTAAAGGTATAGAATTTATTCATCAGGAAATTAATTACCGTATAGAATACCATCGCAATCAGTTGGTTGCAGTATGGGTCTGTAGAGAGGTATTTGTCAAGGTAAAGCAACAGGCCTAACTGGAGTAAATAACAGATACCGAAAACCGTCCCGAAACGTATGGCACTGCCTGTCCAGCTATCGGAACTTTTGAATGTCCATTGCTTATTTAATATAAAACTGTTCAACAGGCCGGCTATGTATCCGGTTATGTTAGATAATACAGCCTGACAATCAAACAGTTTCATCATCATCCAAATAACGGTAGCCGTTACGATTGTGTTGCTTATTCCTACAATTCCATATTTAATGAGCTGCCTTATTGCCTCCATATTTTTTTTCTAAGGCCTCGGCGATTTCCTCGGCCGACAGTTCTTTTACATTCGTAACAGTCAATATACCCGATAGGAAATTACCATACTGGTTGCATTCCGTAATCACATTGTCGAGCGTTGCTTTTATGTCTGTACGGACAGGAATAAGGAATAATAGTTCTACGTACAGATCACAGATGGTGAGCCGTTCTATTTCGCAATTCTCCTTCGCCAGATAATAGGCAAATTCACGTTCTACCACCTGTCGTTGGTAGGTTTCAAAAGGTTTATATTCCGAGGCGAGGAACAAGGCGTAGAAACGTAGTTTTTCCCCCTTTCCTCCTAAGCCGGTAGAGATGTAGATTTGTTTTTTTTCAGATAATTCAGATTCAAGGGAGATACGGCTTTCCATTAGCGCCATGTATGCCCAATTGGTTACGTCCGGCTCCGGATGTTGTGCATATTCTTCCAGTACCCGGTACGCCCTTACTTCATGGGAAACAGCTAATGCTAAAAGCGCGTACTTTTTCATCTCGGCTGTAGCTTTACTATCGGAAAGGTCTTGTTTGTAAGTATTGAAATTGTCTTCTGTCATCACGATATTATCACGGCGCATGCGTTCGGAATGTTTAAAATATTCCATTTGAAGCTCTACGGGCACTCTTTGTTCAAGCACGTGAAAATGCCCGTCCATCTTACTGAATGATTCTCTAAAACGCTCAAATACATCACCCTTCTCTCTTCCGCCCATACCGTTTCTCTTTTTTCTTAGTGGGCAAAGGTAATGATTTTTTCATCTCACCCACACAATGGGACAAAGATAATCATCAGCAATAAACATGGCAGGATGGTATTATTTTGCGGCAGGTTGGTGCATCATATAGGATTCAATCAAAGAAGCTACCCGGGCAGGCGGCATTTGTTCGATGAGGCGGATATGTTTCCCGTTTTCAGACGGGCTCCATGTGTTGGCTCCATTGTCGTCTACAGATACCGTTCCCTTTTCTGTTGAATAATAGGGTTCATATCCTTTTATCGCCACTAATACAGCCGTTTGGTCCCAACTATTACGCCCGTCGAAATCGCCTTCTTTCAGGCACATTTCATAGGCGTCTTTTACCGGGCTGTTAGTTACCGGCATTTTTGCCGTTTGCTTTCCTGTCAATACCACCTCTCCTATCTCAAAACCACTGAAAATGATCTCCGTAGGCCACTCGCCGATTACTGCTTTCGATGCCGGTATATCACAATAGACATTAAATTCACGTCCTTGGGGAAACCGGGCAGCCATCGAAATCAGGCGTTCAACCTTTTTATCTACCAGTTCTTTACCGGATAGCGGGCTATATTCATCTCCCGTAGAAAACAACAAATCTTTCAGGTTTGTAAAGAAACCAAGCGTACAAATCGTCACGCTATGATCTTCCTGTTCACTAAGAATCCGGCGATAAACCTTCACTGCATCCGGGGCGTCTGATGTTTTCGTTGTTTTATGTTCGTAGGCAGACGGTAAAAAATCCGTCCATTTATCCTTGTGCCAGGTAGTCAGCGACGCTCCTCCTTCACTCTTGGGAGCTCCCACCGGAATAGCCGGGCGGTTGAAATAATAATTCAATACTTCTATGCAAGGAATCACCCGCTCATCTTTATTAGAAGAAACGGTCGCCAAAATACTCACCAGGCCGCTATCAGCCAAAGCATGCATAAGGGCTATTGCACCTACATCATCGTAGTCGGGCCCTAAATCGGTGTCAAGGATCAAATTTACAACGTCTTTCCCATCTACAGGGACAGTGGTTTCATTACTTTTTTTATGTCCACATGAAAATAATAATAAGACAGACAGACTAAATAAAAGATAGGTTTTCATACGATATATATTTATTGATGAATAATTTCACAATAACATTATTTTGTTGTTTTTCAGATAAATACATTCATCCATATACACGGAAGAAAGCATCGGAGGGTCTAATTGCATAAACAGGGTATCAACCTGTTTAATAAAATCTGCAACTGTTGCCAATATTGTTTCTACCAATACCTTCGGTCAATATGATTCTATTTTAACACATTAACCTCTTTTCATCAAAGCATAAAATTACCACATCGTAGTATTTTCCGGCAAGAAATAAATACCTAAGAATAAGTTTTAAACATATTTAACGAGTGCGCTACGCGTAATCTGTGTTTTGTGGCTAAGGCCCCGATCTTCTATTTTGTGTGCCATTGTAGCGTTGATAACTATTGAATACCGCGTGTAATTGTGCCCGATGGTAAGATTGTTGGTAAATATTCGCTGTATTTAGAGGTTGTGGTTTTACAAAAAGACAGAGAAAACGATTAAAAACTATCAAAATAGCTGTTTTTTATGCATTTTTTATGGATTATTAGTGGGTTTTGGTATAAATCAGGCTTTATTAATTACAATATGATATTTGTAAATTGATCTTGTTTCGAATTAAAATAGAGAAAAACAAAGGAAGAGCTGGCGGTTGACGGCATCTGATTTGAATAAATATTCATTAAAATCGGACAAATCGCTTCTACGAAGGATAGGACAGCTCAAATCTTACAATGATATTGTAGACATCAGGATTCTATGGAAAGGTATTGGTGAATGAATGAACTCGCCAAGATCGTCCCAGGATAAACATGCAAGATTTAGAGTGATTATTTGGAAGCCCGGCAACTCTGTTTCCTTCTACATATATTGCGAGGTTAATAATGATTAAATAAAGCAGTTTATAAAATAAACTTGATATCTTTGTGACGTGGAAAAATGAACGGAAGCAGATTCCGTTTTTTTTAGACAAATGAAGTTTATAAAATAAATCACTTTATAATGAATAATATGGAAGATCGGAAAATCAATGAGAAAGAAAGTCTTGAGCTGATTGCTCAAATGATTCGTAATACCCGGAATAAGTTGGCTGTGGGTAGCGGGCGGCCGTTCCTTCTTTTCGGGTATGTCGGTGTGGCGTTTGCTCTTGTTATATGGTTACTGCTTCGTGCGACGGATGCATGGCAGTGGAATTTACTCTGGTTTGCGTTACCTCTTCTTTTCTGGCCTGTTGTGATTCGTATCTACAGGAATATGATGAACAAAACAACCTATGTAGACCGGATCATTAAATATATCTGGATACTTACCGGTTTTACCATTATTATCGCTTGTGGATTTACGCTTATTTTTGTCCGGATGGAAAGCCTCTTCTTTTCGGCCTTATTATTAGGAATGTCTACTGCGCTGACGGGGCTTGCCGTAAGGATACCTCCTGTTGCCATTGCCGGTATAGCCGGGATGGTTATATCGCCCGCGGCCCTCTGGTTGCAGGATGAAAACAGATTACTGTTACTTGCCGCCTTGTTTGTGCTGGTATTTGTTGTCCCCGGCCATATACTGAATTATAAAAGCAAAACCGCCAACTGATGTTTAAAGAGCTAAACCCGTTATTTCATTCTGAATTGCGGCTTGGGATTATGTCGCTCCTGCTCTCGGTTGAAGACGCCGACTTTGTCTACATCCGCGAACAAACAGGAGCTACGGCCGGTAACCTCAGCGTGCAAATCGACAAACTAAGTAAAGCAGGTTATATTGAAATAGAAAAAACCTATAAAGGCAAAGTACCCTGTACTCTCTGTAAAATAACGCCCGAAGGTGTTAAAGCCTTCGAACAATATGTCGATGCGCTCAAAAGCTACATACATTTCAAGGATGAATGATTAACGATTAATCCCCCTCCTATACTGTCTTGATACGGATAGGGGTAGAGGCAAGCCCTCTCCCTTTTGCAGGCGCCCTGAAAAGTGTGCACAGGCTTTGTGTTGCCTTATACGAAAAGAAACGATAACAATAAACAGATGATATTATAAAACTGAAATGAATCATAATTGGAAATGTATATATAATAATATAATGATGATATTTTTTAATTAGCAAAAGAATAACAGATAATAAGTATAATAATAAAAATAATACAAAAATGATATTAATAAAGTATATTATAAATAATATAGTAAGGAATAAGAAGCAAACAATCTTTTGTTTTTCAGCTATTTTGATACCTTCTTTAATTATCCTGGCAGACTATGCGATTATGAGTGGTATAGAGAGAGGATTGAAAAAAAGTATTGACCAGGTACTATCGGGGCAATTACTAATAGTATCCGGTAAAAACAATGATATAAATATATTAGAATCTCAACTAAACGAGCAGGAGTTATTTATTGATGATGAAAATAATTTGAAAGAATTGGAAACAATATTTCCTGCGGCCCTGCTGAACCGCCGGGTACGCCTCGGCTCACTTGTCTCTTATGAGGGTGAAACATCGTACACAAACATCCATGCACTTGAGGATAATCATCTTCAGCGGATAGGCGAAATGTTGTCGATTGATAAAGGAAGGATGCCGGAAAAAGGGAGTGAAATGCTCATCAGCGAGAGCCTTGCACGAGATCTTCTCTGTAGGGTGGGTGATACGTTATTACTCCTGGCTACAAATGTAAACGACTATATGTCAGACGCGCTGGGCGTTGTATCAGGTGTTTTTGAAGAAAAAGGATTGGCTATCTTTTTAAACTATACGGCCTTCATACCTTACCGGTTTGGACAGGAAATAGCAGAGATTCCCGAAGGGCAAGCCGTAGAACTGATCGTCAATCATGCTTCCGGAAAGGATTTCACGCACGAGGAGATACGATCTGTCGGAAATTATTTTAAAGCCTCAAATCCCGTATTAACAGTGGCTACCTGGAGGCAAACCGTTCCTCTGATGAGCGCCATTGTAAATGTCTGGAACGGGGGAGGAGTTATCACGCAGATCGTATTTATCTCGTTCAGCCTCATTATATTGGTGGCGCTCACATCGCTTGTGGTACGTTCGCGACGAAAGGAGATAGGAACCCTCCTGGCGATCGGTTTTTCGTGGACAAGAGTAAGTCTGTTACTTTGCTTCGAATACCTGTTGATAACGTTTATTGCTGTTACAGTGAGCTACGTATTGCTGCATATTCTGTTGGCGCCGCTGCCTCCGGCGGGTATAGAGATAGCTTCCGAATATATGCAGGCAGCACTGATGGCTGAAAAACTTCTGCCTGTAACCACTTTTACGAACTTCCTTTATGTAGCTTTCCTGTTTGGCGCCACTGTTACCCTTTCGGCACTGATAAGTATCCGTAAATTAAAGAAAATGAAAATTCATTTACTCATTACTAATTAACAATTACTATGCTCATCTATATTAAATTAGCTATCCGGAATGTACATAAAAGCTTCCGTTCTGTCTGGCTTAACGGAGTAGGTATCGCACTGGCCGTTATAGCTGTTGTTTTTATTTTCTCTCTCTCGAGAGGTATTATGAACCAGATCGTAACACGTAATATTCAGTTTGAAACGGGCGCCATAACCCTCACGCTGAAACAAGAGTTAATAACCTGTGAAAACAAACAGACGGGAGACGAAATATACAGCAGTCTGGTATCCGTTCTCGGTAATATCCCGGAAATAACCGGTTACCGCCCCCGCATCATTGCCCATAATGCCCTGCTATATGCATCCGATGGCAACAAACGTATCCGGATAGAAGGGATTACTTCGGAAGAACTCCCCCTGTTCACAAAAACCGTCAGGCTGCTTGAAGGCTCGGCGGATTGGGAAGAAATCCCGGATGGGATCGTTATCAGCCAGGGCCTGGCGGGAGAAACCGGTTTGAAAGTGGGCGATAATTGCCCTGTCGTTGTCCAGTCTGCCGAGGGTACCATCAATATGCAGGATTATACCGTAACAGGCCTTTTCCTTGATACCTCGCAAGCCAATAAGTATGTTATTTATTCCTCTTACGAACAGGCAAAAGAACTTTACTACATAAACCTCCCCACTCACATACTCATTGATATAGCCCATCTCGGCCAGGCCGGTAAGGTAAAAAAGCATCTCAGGGAAGAAATTCATCATCCCTGGATAACCATAGAAGCCTATACAGACAACCTCAGCACGGCTCAAACACTGTCGCGTATCAACAAATATTCCATGTCAGGTATGGCTTCTTTCCTTCTATTTATCTCGTTTGTAGGTATTTGGGCGATGCAAATGGAGAATATCAACGAACGGCGCAAAGAAACCGGCACTTTACTTTCCTTTGGATTTACCCGGAGGGCCGTCAAGCGGATATTCCTCTTCGAGTCTGTGTATATCAGCCTGTTGTTTCTCCTGATAGGGCTGGGGGTGGCGTTGCCGGTGATCTATATAATAAATGTATCAGACGGGCTGTATCTTGGAAGCTCGGCATCGTTTGCCTTTGGATCGTCTGTCGTTAAGCCCGAAGTAGGGCCGGCAGACGTCTTTACCGCCGCATTGGTAGCCATCTTTTATCCATTAGCAGCTACTTGGCTCTCCCTTACGGGCATGAATAACATGCAAATTATCAAATTATTAAATAATACATACTAATTAACAAAAATATGAAAACGCTTTTTATCGCAATAGCCATCCTGTACATAAGTACGAACGTATCCGTACAGGTGACAGAGCCCGATTACCTTGCCCTGATAGATAAATCCTTGTATGTAGAATACGCCGGTATCAGGATGGAAATTTACAAAAACGATAAACTCATCAAATATTATAAAATTGAGTTTTACCGGAAAGAAGCGAAAATGCGCATGGAATTTGTAGAACCTGCCGTAGAAAAAGGCCGCCGGATGCTCAACGACGAGTCAAACATGTGGATGTACATGCCGCGCACAAGCAAAGTAATCAAGCTACCCCTCAAGCAAGCCTTTATGGGTAGCGACGCTTCCAACCGCGACCTGATGCGTATCGAGTTCGCTAAAGATTACGATTTGGTAGGCAGCGGACAACCGGACGGGGCAATACTTCAATTGGAACTGAAAGCGAAAAACCTCTCCGTTTCGTATAATAAAATAGAGATACTTTTCGACCTCCAAAGGAATATTCCCTTGAGCCAGAAGATGTTCAGCCTATCCGGAAAGCTTATCAAAACAATTGAATATATCTATAAAGAACAACCTGATAACATACTCTATATGAGTGAAATGATTATAAAAGACGAGTTGATGGGACATTCATTTACCAAAATGTATTATGAAAACTGCAAACGCAGACAAAATAAGCCCGACGTCTTCTTTACCTTGGGTTCCTTAAAGCAATAAGCCATGAAAAGTGCTAACTATGGTATGTATATACTCCTGTTTTCGCTGTTGCCTTTGCTAAGTAACGGACAGTCTGCAGCCTGGGAGTATCAACTGATAGTAGAATCGAAAAACCAATATAACCATCGGGATAAAGCTTCTACTGTAAATAAAGGCAACCGGATGAAGATAGATGAACTGTCTTCCATAACGGAACTCTACCCGATTGTAACGGCCGGGAATGATTGGGACGGGTTACTGAATACGCTTCAGGCGGAAGGCAATCTGACGAATTATAATTTTGATAAAGATTCTGTCCGCTTCACATTCAGGGAACTATATACCCGTTTTTCGTGGAAAGAAAGCCATCATTGGACAGTTGGCAAAAAACGCCTCGACTGGGGAACAGGCATGCTTTGGAACCCAACCAATTTCTATATCCAAAAAGACCCTTTCCGCACACAAAACCGCCTGGAAGGAATCTTTCAGCTACATTATACCTGCTTGTTTACTACAGGTTCATTGGAAGTTTATGTATTCCCGGAAAAAAAGATGGAAGATTTCAGTTATTCCCTTAAGTATAATTATACGGGCGAGCGTATGGATGCAAGCGTTTCTTTTCTCGAATATACCCGGTATCAGCAGGCAGGGTATGATGTTTCATACGGAGGCGACCGCTTTATCGCCTATGCCGAAGGCGTCTTCCGCAACTATTCCAGGAGTTGCCGGGTAGGGAAGGAGGGCGAATTAATACTGCCCCGCAACCGGACGGCAAGGTTTTATTCGGAAATTGTGTCAGGCGCCTCGTATGCCTTTAACGCCTCTTTAGGCGCCCGGTTGGAATACCGTTTCAGGGAAGACTGCCTGAAACGGGAAGAAGTGGCGGATTTTAAGAAATACCTGCCTCAAAACAGTATAATATACGACCCTGTAAGCGTAGGAAAGCATACGCTATATGCAAGTGCAGAAATTAAGGATATATATGACAGATTTAATCTGCAAATACGCACTTTTTTTGATTTATTCTCTAATCAGTTGATAGTGTCGCCATTATTTGTTTGGAAAAAGAATAACTTCCAGATAGAACTTTCGTCGATGCTGTTCACTAATTCACTGGCTGTATTTAACTCGCAAACAGCTCTGCTACTAAGTTGTCATTTTTAAAAATAATCGCTATGGATACATTTATCAAACTAAGTAAAATCAATAAATATTACCGGATGGGTAAGGTAAAAAACCAGGTATTAACCGATTTCTCCTGTGCGTTTGAAGCGCATTGTTTTGCCATTCTGGCAGGTCCTTCCGGCTCCGGGAAATCAACCCTTTTAAACATTCTGGCAACGCTGGATAAACCGGATAGCGGGACTTATCTTTTCAATAGGGAAGAAGTAAATTTCGGGAAAGATAAAGCGCTGACGGAAATACGGAAAAACAACTTCGGGTTCGTCTTCCAGTCGTTCAACCTGATACCAGTGTTAACGGCTTTGGAAAATGTGGCCTTGCCCCTCACGCTGTTTAATTATAGCCGGAAAGAGCAAACCGAACGGGCCGTCAATGTATTGGAACAGGTGGGGCTAAAAGACAAATTAAACCAAAAACCCGGAGAACTCTCAGGGGGAGAACAGCAACGGGTGGCTATTGCACGGGCCATTGCTGCGAACCCAAAAATCATCTTCGCCGACGAACCTACCGCTAACTTAGACAAACGGAATGCCGAAAATATCATTTGCCTGATGCAACGCCTGAATACGCAAACGGGGATGAGTTTCATCATTGCCAGCCATGATGCGAAAGTAATAGAAGCGGGAAAGGAAGTGTTAAGGATAGGCGAAAGCTGTCTGAAGCAGGGAGGAAACTAAAACGGCTCCGAGCATAACGCATATCAGGATAAGCAACCCGTGGATGTATTTTGCTTTCGGCTTCATGATAACGTTATTGGAATGTATATCAAACAATATTATTTCAAGTCCGGGTCTATTTTTGAATATCATGACCGAAAAATATTTCAATTTGGTTCATATGACATAGATTGAAACAATTTTCTAAACTCTTCCCTGAATTCTTTTCGTTTTTCTAGTAATTCTATTTTCCCTTGTTCATCAAATATCCTAGGCATAAAAACATAAAAAAAACTATAGTTTTGCCGTTTGTTTTTTGAGGTAGATTTAATTCTGTATAACAGAAAATGTCCTCATTCATTTCAACAAACACAGATTCCGCTGGGATTTCATTTATGTTCAGTTTTTCTATTGGAATTATTTTAGGAAGATTTGTTTCTGGTTTAACAATAAACCGTTCGTTTTTTATCTTATTAATAATTTCAATGGATACTTTTTTCAATATAGCTTCTATTGAGTCTTTCTCTGAATAATACAATTCGGCTCTTTTTAATGCAGATTTTATGTCGTCAAATAAGTTTTTAGAGATACTTGTTTTCTTTTTATCCAAAATTATATTAACGGCAGGGCTTCTACCGTATAGCTTGATTTTATCTATCAATAGTTTCAACTTGAGATCAGAAGACAATAAATCATTATAATATTTAATATTCTTGCGTTTTTTAGTTGGTAATAAGTTTATACACTCCAACATCCGTATTATTGCATCCAATTCTAAGATGAAAGGCTTCAAAAATCTTACATTATATTCAGAATAAGACTTCCATACAGGAACCAGAACCTGATCTCTCGATAGCCACTCTTTAGCATAAGTTGCATTTTTAAAAAAATCTATCAGATGGGTATCCTTTACGTATTTTCGTTCAATACAAAAATACTTTTTTAAAAGGTGAACAATATCGTCGTCACTCATTAAAAATAAATTATCATAATAGGTTTTATTATCTATTTGGATAAAAAATTCCTTTGGTTCAATAAGGTTTTTATAATCAATAAGGTCATACATTGCATTGTTCTCCAAAGTATCTAGCTGCTCTTTTTTCTCCTGCTCATCAATAGATAGATTATTTTTTATCTCAATATATTTTTCTACTTTATCTTCTGTTTTTCCTTCTTTCCTGAATAATAAAGATAACTTTTTTACAGCTTTGATAAGTAGTTCTTCGTTATATTTTACTTTATGATGATTGAAAATCCAAAAAGATGTAAAGTTTTTCATATCTAATAAGCCTTGTAGTTCTGATAAGCCTTTTTTCTTAAAGCAAATAACGTAATCTTTTTTAGCAACATCATCACTCTTGTCTGTAATGTACATTGACGAAAGTATACGGTCTAAGTTGATAGTCGCAGTGTTAAGCCCTGTTGCCCATTTATCTCTCATTGCGTAGTCCAACCTATCAGCATCTATTTCATGCCCATTCAAAATACTGATAAAACAATTTAGGAGTTGTTCGCTGGGAACGGCAGAATCCTTATCTGGGTTTTCCGCATCTCTAAATTTACATCCCATAATCATTCGCACAATAAGTAACGGATCTCCTTGAATATTTTCGCTTAAAATTGTATCACGAAACCCTTTAGAATGTAATTATAATCGAAAATTTGAATTGTGCATTTTTTTAATTTGAATTGTACCTAAAAAAACAGCGTTCAATCATAATCAAACGCTGTTTAAACTCAATTCTACTTCAGCTATCTCACTTTGATCACATAAGCCAAGACATAATATGGCGGTCTGTTTTCATGCGCCTGCCCACCACCCGCCGGTGTTGTTTCCGCTGTGTATCCTGACGATCCTCCCGGGTCAGGGAAGGGACGGCTATTGGCATTATCACCCCAATTCTGATTCATAAACTTGATTGTGTGCGAGTGTGTTGGCATTTGCTCTATCGACAGTGTAACAGTTTCCAAGCCACCAGTTTTGCCAATTGCATTGTAGTCGCCGGAAGAATTATCGTAGCCAACAATAAAACGTTTTCTTAAATCAGGCAGATTAAAGCTGCTTTTATTTTCTTCTCCTAAAGAATAAGCTAATTCGGGATATGATGCAGTTATCAGTGTATCACCGTTACATAAACGATAATCATCCGGTATGCGATCTATACGGCCTGACCACATTTTGACAAATCCGGGTTCTTCACTTTTCAATGAATTGATTTTTTCTTCAATTTGTTTGTTTGTCAGTACCTGAACAAAATCAGCCCAATTGTATTCGCCGGTGTCGGAAAAGATGGCTGCCCGGTATATGTAGGCTTCCGGGTATGAAACGCCGAAAGCTGTCAATGTTTTGCTGGTTTGCTGGATGGTGATCTTTGTTTTCTTTGCACCACCTTCAAATGGAAGTATTTCACCATTGATGACAATGATTCCATTACTTACATTCGTACCATCATCCACACAACCGGACAGGATATAATTTGAACCACCCAGCAATGCCATGCCGGCACTTGATCCAATCATTTGTTGCAACATTGCCATTGTGTCTGATGACAATGGGAAATTGTCTTTTGCTGTGAAATTTATTTTATTCATAGACTACACGATATTTTTTAGAAGCAAGTTTATTCTTATTGACCAGCGTATCCAACTGTCTTAATTCCGTATCATCCGGAACGAATCCCGAAGGAAGCACTCTTTCAAAATCAATGTTGTTCGTGCTTATCCGATCATCCCTGTTTAGCAGATAAGGCGCAAACCCAACCGTTTCTTCTTTATAGACCAGTAAGGGCTTGTTTTGACCTTCTATCCATAACAGGTAAGAATCAAAATCAATGTATGCTGTACGAACAGTTATCTTTCCACCTGCACTGCCAAACCGATCATTCAGCATTGCCTGCATATAGCATATTTGTGCATTCGTATTCGTTGACAAATTCCGAACATGAGTATTGAATATATCATTCAGGGCGTTCAATGGTTTTGCAAAAGATTCTAGGAAAGATGCAATAATATCTCTCCTTAACAGGACAGGCGTCAACGATATCACCAGTGATAAATAATTTATGCTATAATAGTTCTTCATCGGCGATGAAATTTAAAGTCAAATTTGCGTCTGATACTTTATAATACCCGGCATGTGCTATTTCCCTTGCGTCAATCTCTGAAAATTCGGTATAATCCCCGTATCTGGATGCAGCAGATTTGATCTCAGCGATATGTACACCATCAATTACCTGCAATGCATCAACCAGTCCCTGATTGGTATATGTGCCATTAAAAGGAAGATTTGCCAGGTAGTTCCTGATTGCATCCTGTACCGGTGTTTCAACAGTTCCATCCAAACGCACACCAAGTTCATCCAGTACCAATGGATCATAATAGATGTCCATTCGCAGTTTCATTTCATCGGCCGGATCATTGATCACCGATATACGGACACCGGCATATTGCACATCATTTAAGTATTGTTTAAATGCGGTTAATTGCGCTGATGATAATGGTTGCCTTACTCCATTGCCATCATCCGTTGCCACTTTCACATACAGGATACTTTTATCTTTTGATTCAACAGCAGCAGCGTATTTCACCACTCGCATGGCATCAATCTGTTCACTGGTCAAACCGGCGTTGTCATAATAATCTGTGCCATCTACCAAGTCCATCCCAAATTGAAACATCATAGACTTGTGGGCGTACCAGTTTGCGGTTCCCGCCATTTGGTTATTCAATATTTGTGAGACGTCTACTTTGAATTGATCAAACAATTGCTGCATGATCCACATGGCTGTTGCCACAACTGAAAAGATTACGCTTTCTAATGAAACAGATGAAAATTGATCTTCAAAGGTCAAGCCATCAGATAAACCATACTTTTCCCTTACCGCTTCATTGCCGATGAAAGCATCGGTCATTGTCTTTTTAAATTCGGCAATAGTCATTATTTTCTGATTTTAATGATAATAAAAACAATAAATCCGATAATTGAGAAAATACCAACAGCGATCAGTTTCTTTTGCAAGCCGCTTAAACCGGTTTGTTTTTCTTCTTTCGTTTCCTTTTTCGTCTTGACTGTCATTTGTGAATTGTCCCTTGTCTCAGTAGAAGAAACACTGTCCGCTTCCTGATGAATGCTGTCTGTTTCATTCACGTTGGTTTCCCGGTTGATGTTGATACTGGTTTCTTCACTCACCGGATGTTTCCCGGTAATGGAATCAACCGGCTTTTCCGTATCGTATTTGATTTTTTGAATGTCGATATTCAACCGTTCATTGAAAAACCTTTTGATGATTTGATCAGCCAGTTCCTTCAGGCGTGTGTCATTTGTTAATGATATACCATTGTTGATCTGCGTTTCCTGGTTCTGCTTTAAGCTGGAAACGGTTTTTTGCAGTGATTTACATGAAAAAACCAGCAAAGACAATAGTATGAATACCAACTGTTTCATCATGCTGTATATTTGAAGTCATTCAACCGGTTCATCCATCCCTTCAGGAATCGCTTTGCTCATTTTCTTTCCGATAAATATCTGTTATTCAGCAGATAAAAATTAAAGCGTTTATTGTTACTCTACTCATTACCGGAACAGTTCCGTTCGGTTTAATGTTGTTCCGTTTAAGATAGAACAGAATTTTGAATGTGCTACGCTGCATCATAACTCAAAGTTTTTACAGATCACAAAATTAGTTTACTTTAAGTTACAAGAGGTTATGCAGGATAACGTCAGAAGCAGACACACAGTGACTTATGGGCGGTTTGCATTTTATTGCAAGGTAATGGGGTGGTAACTGAACTTTGTCCTACCTTTGTCTATTGGTGGCTTTTGTCGTCCAAAAGAAAAGCCAAACGAAGGGTTTTACCTGCACATTTTCAACCTGTTGTCCTCGTTTGGCTGTAACTTGCTTTTTTATCAGACTTTTATTTAAAATAGTACAAAATGACGAACAAAATCTGCCAATTTAGATTATTATATAATGTGCTGATTATAATAACCTATAACATTCAATCTGTTCAGGAAAACAGCACATTAATGTAAAATAGTATAAATTGACAACTCAAAAACGTGAAAAATTTAAACAATATAATCTTTTATTATTGATATTCATATCGTCAACTTCTTGCCAATTGGACCGGTATTTCTTGGCGACAAAGATACCAGAGACACCAGTAGTTCTAATTTCAGATACAAAATAGAATATGCTATCTTATCACGATAAATCAGTTATGAAAAGGAACGTTCATTCAGCGGATTTACGGATGTTTGGTATAACGGCGAAAAATGCAAGCTTGCCGAATCGTACTGGCCTGCTCCCGACGCTACCGATGCTGAGGCAGAAGCAATCTGGGATGCTATGTATAAAGCGAAGTACTGCGGCGATTTGCTTTTTTTCGCATCAGGCGCCTCTGCAGGCCTGGTAATACCCATAGAAAAATAAAATTTCCCCGAAACGCTATCCGTTATTAGTTAATAATGTACGAAACAGCGTGTATTGCGTATGAGGTTGAAACGGGAATCCCCGTTTCAACCTCTATTTTTAGAAGTGAGGCTGTTGTTTTCGCCCCGGTTTTCATTTTTTTAGCGAGAAAGTGTATCTTTGTTCTTGAGAATAAACGAAAAAACGTTTGTTTTTTATGACTTGGGTAACTGTTTTCAAAAAGTATAATTAATAACTTCTAAAAAAGAAATCATGAGAACAATTTTTAATTTTATCTTTACTGTTTTATGCTTCTTACTGTTTTCAACGAACGCATTCGCACAAGACGTCTATTTTCTCGACAGACAGGGAGCAGAAGTGGAATATGTAATAAAAGACGGGAAAGGAAATGTCTCATCTTACGCCAGGATGGTAGTTACGGATGTGAAAAAAAAGGATGCAAAGAATTTTTCTGTTACTTATACCACTGAAGCTTTCGACAAAAACAAAAAATCATTGATACCGCCTGTTCCAATAACAATAGAGATTGTCGATGGAGTTGTAATATACAATCCGAAGGCCCTGATGGGCGAAGTGGGCGAAAGCGTAGAGATCAGCGGGACATTTCCTTCTTTTCCGCCAACGCTTGAAGTGGGCAAGGATATCGGAGCGTATTCCTACACGACGAAAGTAATGGGTGTGGCTACTACCGTTTCGGGAAATAATAAAGTGACGGCCAGAGAAGAGGTAAAAACAGACGCCGGTTCGTTCGACTGCTTTAAAGTAGAAAGCGAAATAAGCACAAAAATTATATTGAAATCCGTAAAAACAAAAACAATCAATTGGTATGCTAAAAATACCGGCATCGTAAAAACCGAAACATACGATAACAAAGGAAAACTTCAAACCGTACAGGAAATAATTTCACTAAAGAAATAACCGGCGGCAAGAAAGCCGGATAAATAAACAACATTATTACATATCTTATTGTTAACTTTGCAAACGACGGATCAATTAAACAAGATAAAAATGAGCATACAAGAACGTTTGGAAGCCCTTCGGGAAACGATGAAAAGGCACGGAACAGATGCCTGTATTATACCAGGTTCCGACCCACACCTGAGCGAATATGTGCCTGCCCGGTGGAAATCGCGCGAGTGGATATCCGGTTTTACAGGGTCGGCAGGGACGGTTGTTGTTACAACTGTTAAAGCCGGACTATGGACGGATTCCCGTTATTTCCTGCAAGCTGCCGGACAACTGAAAGGTACAGGTATCGACTTATATAAACTGGCGCTCCCCGAAACGCCTTCCATTCACGACTTCCTGCTACATGAACTGAAAGAAGGGCAAACGGTCGGGCTCGATGGGCAATCATACAGCGTGGCGGATACGCGTAACCTGGACAAAAAACTAACAAAGAAAGGTATCAAACTAAATACGTCTGTCGACTTGATTGATGAGATATGGGCCGATCGCCCGGCGGTTCCTATGAACAAAATCTTCGAACTTCCGGTAGAAATCACAGGGCAATCCGTACGCGATAAGTTGGACGCTATTAACAACAAGCTCCACCAGGCAGGTGCCGACTGTCTGGTATTATGCGCTTTAGACGAAATTGCCTGGACATTTAATATACGCGGCAATGATGTAATTTATAATCCGGTGGCGATAAGTTACGCCTTCGTTTCCGAGGATGAAACCGTACTGTTTATCTCGCCTGAAAAGCTAACGCCCGAAATGGCAGAACATCTGAAACAGGAAGGGGTTATACTGGCCGGTTACAATAAGATGATGCCTTATCTCGCCCAATTGCCGGAAAAGACAACGGTCTTTATTGATCCTGCCCGGACAAATGCAGCCTTGTTCAATGCAATACCCAAAGGATGCGAAATCATTGAAGCCATTACGCCTGCCAATCATCTGAAAAGTATAAAAAACAAGGTGGAGACAGAAGGATTTCGTAATGCGTTGGTAAAGGATGGCATTGCGCTCACCCGTTTCTATATCTGGCTGGAAAAACAGCTGGACGAAGGAAACAGGGTAACGGAACTAAGCAGTACGGAAAAATTATCCGCTTTACGCGCCGAACAACCTTTACACATATCCGACAGTTTTAATACAATCTGCGGATATGGCCCTCATGGAGCGATTGTGCATTACAGCGCCACGCCGGAAACGGATGCTGAAATCAAGCCGGAAGGTATCTTACTCATGGACTCGGGCGGGCAATACTTAAATGGCACCACCGACATCACCCGCACCATTGCGCTGGGAGAGCCTTCCGAACAGATGAAAAAAGATTTCACCCGTGTATTAAAAGGTACGATAGGGATTGCCAAGTGTAAGTTTCCCGCCGGTATACGGGGTTGCCTGATTGACGCCTTTGCCCGTAAAGCCCTATGGGATGCCGGCATACAATATCTGCATGGCACTTGTCATGGGATAGGCCATTGCCTGAACGTGCACGAAGGGCCGCAAAGTATCCGTATGGAAGAAAACCCTGTTATATTGGAACCGGGTATGGTGATGAGCGACGAGCCCGCCATGTATCGTGAAGGCCAATACGGCATACGAACCGAAAACATGGTGTTAGTCATAGAAGACAGTGAAACCGAATATGGCAAGTTCCTTACCTTCGAAACCTTAACCTTATGTTATATCGATACCCGGTTGGTAATACCTTCCATGCTATCCGTACGCGAACATGCCTGGCTAAACAAATATCATCAAATGGTATATGACAAACTAAGCCCGCATCTTACCGAAGAAGAGAAAACGTGGTTAAGAGAAAAAACAAAAGAGATATAAATTGTCAACTAAAACATATGGCTTTAATAAAATCGGTAAGGGGATTTACTCCGAAAATAGGAAAAGATACCTATCTGGCAGATAATGCCGCTATTATCGGAGATGTTGAAATAGGCGAAGGATGTAGTATCTGGTTCGGAACGGTGCTGCGCGGTGATGTAAACTCCATTCGTATCGGGAACGGGGTGAACATTCAGGATGGTTCCGTACTACATACATTATATGAAAAGTCAACCATTGAAATCGGTAACGACGTCTCCGTAGGGCATAACGTAACCATACACGGGGCAACGGTTTGCGACGGCGCTTTAATCGGTATGGGATCGGTCGTTTTAGACCATGCGGTGATTGGCGAAGGAGCAATAGTTGCCGCCGGTTCGGTAGTACTTAGCCATACAATCGTAGAGCCCGGAAGCATTTATGCCGGCGTACCCGCCAAATTCGTAAAAAAGGTAGACCCCGAACAATCCAAAGAAATCAATCAAAAGATAGCACACAACTATCATATGTATGCCGGATGGTATGGCAGCGAGTAACTACTTTTTAACTCCTTTATTATTATGAAAACAAAACAGTTGTATTTAGTCGTCTCCATTTGCCTGTTGGCATCTTGTTCCGGCTCTTCCCGGCGGCAGGAAGAAAAGAGGGAAATCGGTTATGATTTGCCGGTTACATACAATCCGCCGGCTTATATTTGTTATAAAGCGCCGGCTGCTATTACAATTGATGGTATCTTGTCGGCCGAAGAATGGGACTTGGTTCCTTGTGTATCCGCCTTTGCAGATATTGCGGGAGATACCCAACGCAAGCCTTTCCTGCAGACAAGCGTAAAAATGGCCTACAATGATAACGGGCTTTATATAGCAGCGATGATGGAAGAACCGAATATCCGGGCTGATATGACGGAACATGACTCGCCTCTATACCTGAATAATAATTTTGAGTTTTTCTTCAATCCTGCGAATGATACGCATAACTATGCAGAGTATGAGGTAAACGCCCTGGGTACGGAGTGGGATTTATTCCTTACCAAGCCATACCGGGACGGGGGGGTAGCCTTTAACAACTGGGAATTTATGGGTATGCAATCAGCCGTACATGTCAACGGGACAATAAATAACCCCAACGACACAGATACATCCTGGAGCGTGGAAATATTCCTGCCCTGGAAATCCATTTACCAGTTAAAGCCGGGAAAAAACAAACCGGAAGCCGGCGAACAAATCCGTGCCAACTTCTCACGCGCCGAATGGGATGAAAACAAGGAAGACAACCATTTCTGGGCATGGGCGCCAAGTAATGCGAGAAACATTCATATGCCCGAATTTTGGGGATTTGTCCAACTATCCGGCAAGACGGCAGGTACAGGCGAAGAGACCTTCATAAAGCATCCCGGCGAAGATACCAAATGGATATTACGCAACCTGTATTACCGGCAAAACCAATATTATAAGGCTTTCGGCGAATATGCCGCTTCACTTGCCGATTTAAAAGCAGCCGACGTATGCCCGGAAGAATCAATCGCCCAACTTACGTTAAGCAATACGCCGTCTATGTACGAAATCACCCTCCCCTCGCCCAACGGCCAGGTGTGGAGTATCCGGCAAGACGGGCTGGTTTGGAGTAATTAAAGAAGAACGTTATCTTTCTTTAATCCATTCCGACAGGTCACGCAAGGCTTCTTCGTTAAATGTCTCCTCTATGGCTCCATATTCATTGGGGAGGCCGGTCATGGCTGTCTGGAAAAGATGATTCAGGTTGAAATAGGGTTTTGTCCGGACATTTTTATTGCCATTGGCTGTAATACTGTTTAATATGGCCGAAAGGTTCTCGCCGGAAGGTACTTGCAAATCGCGCATTCCATTTAAGGCGAAGACTGGGCATTGGATGTTTTTGAAGTATTCTTTCGGATCATATTGCAGGAAACTGACAATCTCCGGAGAAGACAATTGCTGAATAGCCGGTTCGATTTGCTTCTCTACCGGAGTGCCTGTAAATATCTTTGTAATGCCTTCCCTTAGTTCATAGGCGCTTTTCGCCTCTACGGCTACCTGCTGGGCTTTTGCCATATAGGCGTTAAACTGATCGATATACTCATCCGGGACAGCAGAGGCCTGGAAGAGGGCTTTGCGTTGTATGGCCAGTAATTCCGGCCCCGTAATTCCTACGCCTGCCAATGTGATAATAAAAGCAGGAAGCTTTTGCGAAGCCAGCATAAAGGCAATGCCTCCTCCTTCACTATGCCCGATGAGCCCTATCTTATCCTTGTTTATTTCTTTCCTTGTTTTTAAATAAGCAACGGCCGCCTTTACATCTGTTGCAAAATCGGCCAACGTAGCTTTACTATAATCTCCCTGCGACTCTTCCACTCCCCGGTCGTCAAAGCGTAAGACGGCTATCCCCTGCCGTGTCAGATAGTCGGCCAATACAAGAAAAGGCTTATGCCCCAGTATTTCTTCATTCCTGTTTTGCGGCCCGCTGCCCGATATCAATACCACAGCCGTCACGCCAGCAGGCGATTGGGGCAAGGTAAGCGTCCCGGCCAGGCGGATACCGGCTTCATTGTTTTCAAACGTTACCTCCTCCGCCTGATACGGAAAAGGAGGCATCGGTTCCTGCGTATGGGCAACGGAAGCAATTGCTGTGTGTGACAAATCCAGTTGCTGCGTTTGCCCCATTTGTGTAAACGAACCCCGGATGATTCCATCCTTTCCTACTTTTCCTTTATACAAAAAATCAATATTGTCTATACGTATGATTAGCTTATTATCCTCACAGGTTACAGCCGTTACGGGAATCTCTTCCTTTGTCTGGTCGGGGCTCTGCATGGTAGCGGAATACTCGTAGCCGGATTGTTTAATATCAAAAACAATTCGCATGTTGAATCCTCCCATATCAATCCTTCCATACCATTTACCGGTAATATCGGATGAATATGAACAGGAAGATACAGAGAACAAAATCAAAACGGATAGAATCCAAAGCTGTTTCATTGCCGGGAATATTTTATTTAGTAGATTTTATAATCATGCAAATATAGCAGGTTATTTCTTTTGTGAAAGATTATTCGTTCACAAATGTATAAGCCACCCCTATCCCGTAGCTATCGACGCCTATTGACGGGAGTATTACCAAACGATTGCTCTTCTTTTTTATTCCTAACATATTTTGAAAAACGGGAAGCATTAAGTATCCCGCTTCTGCGCTTAATATACCAATTCCCGCACCGGCAACAACGTCGCTTACCCAATGTTTCCTGTTTAAAACCCGTAAGGCTCCCGTTCCTGCCGCAACCGTATATCCGGCAATACCAATCCAGGGGGAAGTATCTTTATATTCCTTAAACAGTATGTGCGCTCCGACAAAAACAGTAGCCGTGTGCCCGGAAGGGAAAGAACTGTAGCCCGAACCGTCGGGGCGCATAACATTTATGGATCTTTTCATGGTTTGTACGACCGATCCCATGAGAAGATAAGATGCTGCCATTACAAGCGTGCGATCCCTGAAGTTATGCTTTGCCTCTATTCCCATAAAGCCTAATCCATAAACGGCAAGTGCAGGAACATACTGGGAATAATCATCAACAGGTATTTTGGTTTGCATATGTTGGCTTATTTCATCATGGATACTGTAATCCAATCTTCGCAGCGGCTTGCTCGCCCTTGCTACAAGCCCATAGGATATAAAGGCTGCCGGCACGATAAATTTCGAACAGAAAGGATTGAACGGATTAGCCCTTTTGTAATTTTTATCACGTTTGAATGCCTTTTGCCTATCTACATATGCCGAATCGGAGATTTGTGCACAAATAGTTGAACCAGCTGTCATTATCAGCAGAATAATTGTAAAAAGATGTTTCATTGCAATATGGTGGATGTAATGTCGTTTCGTTTCGTTTTTTTCCGTCTCTTTCTAAGAG
>JAISXD010000069.1 GCA_031270665.1 Tannerellaceae bacterium
GGGCAGTGGCGTTCCCCAATAGCGCGAGCGGCTCAGGTTCCAATCGTTCAGATTCTCCAACCACTTTCCGAAACGTCCGGTTCCGGTGGATTCCGGCTTCCAGCAGATCTCTTTATTTAGTTCCATCATGCGCTCTTTGCATGCGGTAGAGCGGATGAACCAACTGTCTAACGGATAGTACAATACCGGTTTATCCGTACGCCAACAGTGTGGATAATTGTGTACATGCTTTTCGATCTTGAAAGCAAGATGATTTGTTTTCAGCATCATACATATCGATACATCCAGTGATTCATCGGCTTCAGTCAGATTTGGGTCATATACATTCTTCACGAAGCGTCCGGCAAACGCTTTGTATAGTTCTACATTTACACGTGTTTTCACAAATTTGGGTTCCAATTCATCCAATCTGTAGAATTTACCGGTCAGGTCTACCATCGGACGTAATTCTCCTTTTTTGTTTATCAGTTGTAATGGAGGAACACCGGCCGCTTTTGCGACCTGAGCGTCATCGGCGCCAAAAGTCGGAGCGATGTGTACAATACCCGTACCATCTTCTGTGGTAACATAGTCGCCCGGTATCACGCGGAAAGCCCCCTCCCCCGGATCCACCCAGGGAATAAGTTGCTCATACTCCATGCCTATGAGGTCGGTTCCTTTAAATTCAGCTACAACCTTAAATGGAACAAGCTTATCACCCTGCTTATACTCTTCCAGTGCAAGATCGGCAGCTTTAGGATCAAAGTGCGCATGAATCAATGCTTTGGCAAGAACTACGGTTATGGGCGCTCCCGTATATGCATTATAAGATTGAACCGCCACATATTCGATATCAGGCCCTACGCATAACGCCGTATTTGAAGGTAGCGTCCATGGCGTTGTTGTCCAGGCCAGAAAGTAAGGGGTTCCCCACGCCGTCATTTCCGGTTTCGGATGTTTCATACGGAACTGGGCGGTAACGGTTGTGTCTTTAACGTCGCGGTAGGTACCCGGTTGATTCAGTTCATGCGAACTCAAACCGGTTCCGGCAGCCGGAGAATAAGGTTGAATGGTATATCCTTTATACAAATACCCCTTTTTATACAACTGTTTCAGCAACCACCAGAGTGTTTCAATATAGCGGTTATCGTAGGTGATATACGGATGCTTCATGTCGACCCAGTATCCCATCTTATGGGTAAGGTCTTCCCACTCCCTGGTATACTTCATTACATCGCGGCGACATTCGGCATTGTAGTCTGCTACGGAAATCTTTTTGCCGATATCTTCTTTGGTAATGCCCAGTGACTTTTCCACACTAAGTTCCACCGGAAGGCCATGCGTATCCCATCCGGCTTTACGTTTAACCTGGAAACCTTTCATCGTTTTGTAACGACAGAAGATGTCTTTAATGGCGCGTGCCATTACATGATGGATTCCCGGCATACCGTTAGCCGAAGGAGGCCCTTCATAAAAAACGAACGAAGGGCAACCCTCACGCTCTGTCAGGCTTTTAGCAAAAACGCTGTTTTCATCCCATTTCTTCAGTATTTCCTTATTTACTTCAGACAGGTCAAACTGAGTATATTCAGCAAATTTCTTACGCATAACTTATATCCTCTTTCTATCTTCTTAAAAATAAGGTGCAAATTTATAAAAACATTAGATAGAAGGAAATATTTTATATATTCTTTTTTATCTAACTTTGTCCGCCTTATAAAAAGACCAGAACCTATGCAAGGAATCAAGCAACTGTCCCAAGGACCTATTCACAAACAGCTTTTCAATTTGGCTTTGCCTATTATGGCAACATCTTTTATCCAGATGACCTATACATTGACTGATATGGCTTGGGTAGGACATATCAGTAGCGGAGCGGCGGCGGCTGTTGGCTCCGTAGGGATACTGACGTGGATGGCCAACTCCATATCCTTATTAAGTAAAGTAGGTTCTGAAGTGAGTGTCGGACAATCCATCGGCTTCCGGAATATGGAAGACGCGCGCAATTTCGCTTCGCACAACGTAACGATAGCTCTTATCGTTTCGGTCTGTTTGGGTGGGTTTTTCTTTTTATCGGCACACCCGATTATCGGCATCTATAAGTTGGAGGGCCATATCGCCGCGGATGCCGTATTTTATTTGCGTGTTGTTTCTACTGCTTTCCCCTTTGTTTTTTTGTCTGCCGCATTTACGGGTATATATAATGCGTCCGGAAGAAGCAAAATCCCTTTTTTCATTAGCGGTACAGGGCTGATCCTGAACATGATTCTTGATCCGTTGTTTATCTTCGGGTTTAAGTTAGGCGTTCATGGGGTGGCCTACGCTACATGGATTGCACAGGGAAGCGTTTTCCTGATGTTTGTGTATCAGTTGCGCTATCGTGATGTCTTACTTGGCCGTTTTCCTTTTCTGATCCGGTTGAGGAAGAACTATTCACAACGTATTTTTAAGATCGGATTACCTGTGGCTGTTTTCAATACCCTGTTTGCGTTTGTTAATATGTTTATGGGACGTACGGCATCCGATCAAGGCGGCCACATCGGCCTCATGTCTTTAACTACCGGTGGACAGATCGAAGCGATAACCTGGAATACATCCCAGGGATTCTCAACAGCCCTCGGGGCTTTTGTTGCTCAAAACTATGCCGCCGGAGAACCGGGCCGGGTGATAAAGGCCTGGCATACGACACTCCTGACGACCTTTATATTCGGAACCTGCTGTTCCTTATTATTCATCTTTGCGGGAAGTGAGGTGTTTTCCTTATTCGTACCCGAACCCGAGGCATACCACGCCGGTGGTATTTATCTTCAGATATCGGGTTATTCACAAGTGTTTATGATGCTCGAAATCACTACCCAGGGAATATGCTATGGCCTGGGGCGCACCATTCCTCCCGCTATAACAGGCATCGTATGCAATTATGCCCGCATACCTTTAGCTCTATTATTTTCCCACATGGGTTTGGGAGTGGAAGGCATCTGGTGGGCGATCAGTGTAACAAGTATCGCTAAAGGAGTAATCCTGACTATTTGGTTCATAATCATAAAAAACAGGGCTGTAACTAAACTCACGTCAATATAATGCTTCATATTGTATTGCAATACGCTTCCATGTATAATTGGCTTGGGCGTATTCCTTCATTTGGCCTCCACTCAGGTTTTCTCTTATGATAAGCCGGGATAACTCTTCGTTATCAGAGAAATAATATGCTTCATTGTTTGTTGTTTCTTTGTTGTAAGTAACATTATAAGCAAGGATCGGGCGACCGAAAAACATAGCTTCCACCAGTGACGGATTTGTTCCCCCCGCGCTATGTCCGTGAATATACATTCCGGCATTGACTCGCAGCGTATAGAGTATGTCCAAATTGTAGATTGCGTCAAGGATGACAATATGGGTATATCGAGCGTATTTCTCTTTTAGATGGCGGGCATATTTATTATGATCCCAATTACCGACAAACACAAATGTACGTTGAGGATTCCGTGCGAAAGCTTCAAGAATTATGTGACAATTGTTTTCCGGTTCAATACGACAAACTGTAATGGCATATTTATTACGTTTAAGCCCGTAGCCTGTTAAATACGTATTTTGAAGTTTTTCCGGAACATTGCGATCAACATGATCTCCACCGTATGCTATCAATGTAGAAGACGTATTGTAAGTTTCGGTAACGTAATCCTGAATGCCTTTGTTATCGGCAACTATGACATCAGCATACTTAACAGCCATAGCCTCCGAGTATTTCAACACCCATCTCTCCAATTTACTCCATTTGCCCCGTCGATGTTCCAACCCGTCGATATTGATAATCATACGACTGCTGCTTAACAATTTTAATATGGGTAAGAACATACAGCCGGATGTTCCTAATACAAGAATTACATCATATCCTCTTATCGCCCTCAACATCGAAAGTATATCATAAGCTATGCTCTGAACGCCGTTGGCGTGGAGCGGAATATATATCAAGCGGCAGCCTTTGTATGTTTCCTTTTTGTCCCGCATATCCTTACCGCTGCAAAACACGGTGTATTGGATATTCGGAGAGCAATTTTCCCCTATGATATTTTCCACCAAAGATTCAAAACCGCCATAACTTGCCGGGACACCTTGCGTGCCCACGATCGCTACCTGTTTCATTTGAAAGGAATTATCACAGTACGGACAAGATGGAATTTATCATTGCCTCGACATCGACTTTTTTTGCGTACGCTAAAGCATTCTTGGACAATTGATGATATAACGCTTTATCTGAAAGAAGCAATTGAATATGCTCACTCACTTTCTCCAATTCCTGAACATCTATCTTATACCCATTCACACCGTCTTCCACTATTTCCGCAATACCCCCCACGGTAGGGACAATGACGGGAAGCCCCGCACTCATCGCTTCCAAAGCTGTCAGCCCGAAAGTTTCAATACATGAATTCTTATCAGACAGGTTCAATACGACAGATGCCTTATTATAGAATGGAGTAACATCTTTCTGACACGGATATAGTTCTAAATTGACCGGCTTTTCTATATCGTGTTCCGTTATAAAATGATCAATGTTGCTTTCGGTATCGTTTATCACCAATTCAAAAGAATATTGTGGCAGTTGCCAGGCAAGGCGAATAAACCCCAATGTCCCTTTATAACGTTTCAAAGAGCCTAACATCAATACTTTTTTCCGGGCAAATGCCTTGTCCGGATTGGGAACCAGCCGTATGGCAAATGTTTCCGGGAGTGCGTTCGGTACTATACAAACATTCTTTTCCCGTTTCAAATATGAACGCTGATATTCCGATACACAGATAATCCCCGAAGCAAGATGCTGCATGCACCAACATAATATTCTATAAAAAACTCCTTTAACCATCGCATTTTCGTGATAGTGATATATCACTCGTTTCCCCATCAGGCGGCCTGCTAATGCCGGGCCTACGGGTAATAAGGTATTGATGTAAAATGTGTTTTTACATCCCAGATAGCGAAAGGCTAACAGAAACGTATAAATTTGTACTCCTGCGTATCGTAGCATCGCGACTGCCGGACTGCCGGAGAAGATATAGCGGTAATTGATCTTATGCAAGTCTTCGCAGCCCTGCAATTCGTCGAGCACACCGCCAACGGAAGATACCAAATCGACCCGGTAGCCTCTGTCAAGAATTTCCGTCAGTACCATTTTCAAGACTTTCGGACTTCCGCTGTAGTCGTTGAAAAGGTGGAAACAGACGATGTGTTTCATTTATTCAAAAAATACTTATTGGTCCACAACAAAAGAATTGTCAACCACAACAACTGGCTATTGACTCCAGTCATCAGCATCAAGATACCCCAGAACATATAAGACTGAAAGTCCTTTTTGACGATACACGTTTTTGCACTAAAGAAAGAGAATAATCCAAATGCCAACAATCCATAGTCTATAGCGAGAATCATAAGCCCTCCATGCGCTCTAGCTCCCCGTTCCACGCCGCCAAACATCAGATGAAAGCGATTTTGAATATAGTCGATTCCATGGCCAAACCATGTATCCACAGTGGTCACATCAAACATCGAAAGGTAGCGCATGAACGGTACGATACGGAATGATGCACTATGATCGGCTGCTACAATTTTATTTTCATCCAGAGTGAGTACTGCTTCTGCCACCCGGATAACGCGATTAATAGTTGTGGTTTCGAACTGCGAAACCAATAAAGCAACAATCGCAACAATAACCCCCACTTGCATGAACATCCTTATCTTCAAGAAGCGGATCAGTATCAGCGCCAGGAGAAGAAAAGCCAAACCGCTCATCATTGTAACCATTGTCCACAGGAAAGAGAACCATACCCACCTGTCGGAACTAAAAGATTTCGATATGTCATATTCTTCGCCCGATTGCCGTTCTGTCATCACAATGTAGCAATACATCAGGATACCCATGACGAACGCACTATGCGATGGTTCCGACATCAACGAGTTGAGTTTCCAGGGTTCCAGTTTACTGTAATTACCCAGGTTGACGACCGGTAAGTCCATGAACACGCAAAACTGCTGTATCAACAACATGATGGCGTATGCATAGATAAGATACCTTAACGCCTTCAGATAACTGTTGATTGAGAGGCTACTGTACCGCAACAACCGGTTATATGCCATGAATGAAAACACGAACATGGCAGTGAAACCCACTGTACTCCATCGCATTGATTCGGGATGAAACAACATCGTGGTACATACAATCAACGACATAAATAATAAAAGCAACAAATCCCACCAATCAAATTCCAGATAGCGCAAAATCATCAGGGGTGATAGCCCCATGAAACCAATCAACAGGAAGTTCCTATTGCCCTCGCCCAGTGCAAATGCCGGAGAGACGGCAAACATGACCATAAACAGTATTACAGCACACGTATTGAATCTGATCACTTTCATTTATTCCTGCTTTATATCAATGTAAACATCAAGGAGTTTCCGGGCCATCTTCTCCATAGTAAAACTCTGCTTCATATATTGACTTAACCGGGGTTGAAATGTTTTGTCGCCCAATAAATCTACAATGGCGGTTCCTATTGCGTCCACGTCGAACGGATCCACAAGACTAACCATTCCGTTGTAATACTCTTTCGGCCCACCCAAATGAGTTAGTACCACATCACACCCCATGGCTGCCGCTTCAAGCCCCACCAACCCCACACCCTCATTCAGGCTGGGCAAGGCGAAAACTTTCGCCCGGGAATAAAGTTGCAACATGCGGGGCGTCGGCAAATATCCCAAGTATTCGATATGGGAAGCTCCGCCTATCCATTGTTCGATCATCCGGCGCCCTTCGGGGGTAGTATATCCTGCCAAAACAAGATTGAACTTATATTTTTTCGCCGCCTCGATCAGTCGTTTTACATTCTTGCGTTTATCGGCCAGTAAACTGATGTGCAGGCAGAATGGTTCTCTGAAATTCTCTACTGCAGGCGGCAAAACAATATCCAATGCCAAAGGGACAACTTCACATTGCTCCCGCCGAAATCCGAATCCGCGAACCATATAGAATGTTTCAAACTCAGATCGGGTCAGAATCTTCTTGATGCAGTTACGAACTACATACAGCGAATGGTAATTGTTGGTCAATTTCAACCTTGTACTTCCCCATCGCGCATACACCCACAACTGCCAAACAGGATAATTGGGATCCAGAATAGGCGAAACGACAATCGACTCATTCAACGGGCTGATCATCCGGATATGATGGCTCGAGAAAGAGCTAAACCCAAAATAGTGAATAACGGCGAATGTTGACCAATCGTAACCTTTCCACATATCAACCAGTTCCACTTCATGTCCGAGCATCTCCAACCCCTTTTTCCATGACAAAGCCTGACTAATGATTCCATTAGCCATTGTCGAAGTAGGATAAGCTATGATAAAGGCTATTTTCATTCGGATATTTTATACGACTTGAAAAATTCGTAATAATTCTTCGCTTGCTGCGCGACAGAATATTTCTCTTTTAATTTTGCTGCAATAAGACTTTTCTGTTCCATACTTAAAGGAGCATCTATCACATTTTTAATGGCATTGGCAAGTACAATATGATCTGTTGCGGGTTCATAATAGGTCAATAAGCCGAGCGTTGTTTCATACAAAGCAGGGATTCCGGAAGTAATAACGGATGTTTCATACATGGCTGCCTCGATCGGTGTAAAGCCAAAGCCCTCCATTAAGGAAGGGGAAACAAACAAAACGGCTTTTTTATAAAGCATAGCCATTTCATCGTCATTGAACGTTTTATCAATGAGTATCACACTGTCCGAAATACCCAATTCACAGATTAACGGTTCTAATGTGTGTGTCCAATAAGATGTTTTGACTCCCTTAATTATTAAATAATGCTTCATTTCCTTCCTAAGTAAAGCAAATGCCCGTATCAATGTCTGAAAATTCTTATAAGCGACTAAGGCGTTTACACACAATATATACGGCTTATCCAATAGTTTTTCTATGCTCTTGTCTATTTTCTTTGTATCATCTTTTATATCTATGCTATTGTAAATAACGGATATTTCCGGTACAGGGTGGATCACCTGCTGTATTATCCGCTTGGAGGCATTGGATATTGTAATGATATGTTCCACCCCATTCAGTAAACTGTTCATCCGCCATCTGAAAACTCTTCCCTTTAACGGCTGTCCCTTTTTTAGAATATAGCCTTGAGCGTCATGCAATACGCCGATATGAGGTATTCGGCCGGTATAAAGGCCATGCATGAAAAAACACGGAGAAAAAAAGAGAGAGAAACCATACTTCAGAATTAATTTGTCCAATCTCTTTTTATTCAGAAGCCCTCTGAGGTGTGGAATTTTGTCTGTTATCTTTCCATAAGCCAAAGGGATTACCACAAACTCAAATTCACGTAAATATTCATATTGAGCAATCCCAACGTTTTCTTCCGATAGCAGGAGCACAACCTCCTTTTGCTTATGAATTTTATAGATTCCTTTCAATAGTCTATATGCGAAAATGATTACCCCTGCCCTACTCTCCGCAGAACAATATGTCATATCAAATAAAACTTTCATGGTATAAATGTTTAGCCTCTTTCGTAGGCGTCAATCAGGGAATTCCCGGTCATGTTAATGATCTTCACTCCGCATGATTGGGCATAATCGTTCATTATGTATATGTGTAAGAGTTATTTTAGGAAGGTCTGAAACAAATGGCGTACATGCTGTTTTTCGTCTTAAATCCCTTGCTGCAAGGCGATTACGTTAGATTTTCACGGAAAATTCCCTGAGCAAAAGTTGATAGCGTTGACGTTATCACCCAAAAGTCCAACGCATTTTCCCAAAAACTGCCTGCAAAAATCAAGAAACCCAACGCTGATGTAAGATAAGCGCTTTATAAAATAGCGTATGATGAAACTTTCTCTCCTGTTTTGAGAATTTTACTTCTATCCATAATGACCAATTAACGAGAGAATTGATATAGTGACCCAATTATTAATATATATATATATTTAATGCATTGACATATTCTGAGAATTTATATGTATTTGCAGTAAATTCGGGAAAAGAGATCAAAGAACAGCTTGCATTTACACAAAAAATAGAAAACAAATAACAGGTGTCTTTTGACTGAACAATCATAAGGTAACGATAAATGAATGGCTCGGAGAGTGTTATAATCACCGGAAATTATCGTATATTTACAAACAGCAAGCGTATGTTGAAATTTTAAACGGCGCACTACCTCTTTGTTTTGAATAGGATGATTTTCAAGGTAATACAGCATCGTATTCGAAGTTTTACTACTAAAAGCGATGAGACGCCGTTTGTCCGTTTTTGAATGTGTCATCGATTCCCTAAGGATCCGGTAAACCCCGGTAACATCCGGTATGCACCTTATTTGAGAAACAAGCGCTATATTGAAATATAAGTAAATATCACCTGTGAAATATTTGGGGGGATTTAATTCTTCATGAATAGTGTTCTTGATGACACTTAACAACTCTTTTCGGTAACAGACGGTAAGAGGGGTTATCTTGCTTTTCCGGTCGCTAATCAACTCTTCATAAGTTATATCTTTAGATTCGGTATACTTCGCTTCTTTAAATACATTTGTCTCTTGATTGTAAATACGTACATTCGTACATACAAGCCCGTACTCCGGATTATTTTCCAGGAAATCCACCTGCTTTTGCAATTTTAATGGATCCGTCCAGTAGTCATCTCCTTCGCAATAAGCAATGTATTTGCCTGTTGCTCTGTTAGAATTTATCCGGCCGGGGTTAATACCTTGTGAATATTGGTTTTCCACTTGGTATATCGGTTTGATGAGATCGGGGTATTTCCGCTCGTATTCCCGAATAATACCGGCAGTCCCATCGGTCGATGCATCATCATGGATCAATATTTCAAACCTGAAATTTGTCTTTTGCATTAAAAACCCATCTATACAATCACGAATATAAGCTTTGTGATTATAGGTTACGCATGAGATACTCACCAGAATTTGTTCTTTTTCATTCATGGGATACGCTGTTAGCATTAAATCGTTATATCGGCAAGTCGTTCTTCTCTTTCCGCAACGATCTGAGCCACTTTCCGGTGGTCGCCTTGATTGGTAACACAAAAGGATGAGGCGCGATATTCCCCCGGACCGTAATAGTCATTATCAAAATAAAGCAACGTTCCTACCACATAATCATTCCGTATCTCCTGGCCTATTGTTCCGGGGAAGAGCGGCTGCTCAACCAAATGTTGAAGTATCATGCTTTGTACTTGTTCTGTCTCGAACAGTTTTTTCCATTCTTCTTCCGAAACGGCTTGTCCGGCCATTACGCCCTCTCCTTTACCTAATAGATGAGGTTTCAGTATCCAGTTGTCTTTACGGGCATAAGCCTCTTCAAAAAAGGCCTTATCCCCGGGTAAGGTATAACTGGGAATAGTGAATGTACTTAATATCTTTTGCTCTTCTGCGGAGAGAGCGGCATCCAGAAAAACCGGGTCGGTCAATAACTTAAAGAACCGTTTGTCATGTACTAAAAAGATATTCCGGAAATCATTATAAATTCCCGATGCAACTAAGGCGTCTATATGCCTGTTTGTCAATGATTTTATCTCTTGCTGGTTCAACTCGCCAATGACGCATGCACCCTTCAGTATATCAATCTTATACTCTAATTCATCCAATTCGATCACCCGGAAATCAATATTAGCTTTAGGGAATATCAACGAGTAGAGTTTAAAATCATTCATTCGATCTTTTCCTTTTATGACTGTAATCTTTCCGGTTGGGGCAAAATCATTTTGCAGAAAGTTCAAAAAGCGGGAATAATCATCAATGATCCCGTTCAGTTTCAGGGTATCCGCCATACTCCGCCCTATATTACGCAGAAAACCGGCGCCCATATATCCGTTCAGCGGAAACCGGGTAGTCATTTCAATGATTTTGATCTCCCTTTGTTTATTAATTACAAAATCAGTACGATAGGCACCTATCCTGAAAGGATATTTCCCGCAGATCTCAAGTATTTCCAACGTCCTTTCGTCCAATGGCATAACATGCAGGAAACTCCGGTAATTCTCAACAAAATAGCCAATCGCCTTATGCAGGATCTCTCCCAGTTGTTTAGTACGGAAATAAGTTTCATGCGACATAATCATAGGAGCGTCATGTGTATATTGACGGAAATAGGGATCTTTCTCCTGCGATACTTCTGCAAACGCTTTATGTATATCTATATTCATTGCATGTTTATTTAATTATTCCACGATCACTTTTATCCATCTCTTCGGATTCGTCATAACAGTTGAAAGCTGTTCTTCCGTTTCAAATGTCATTACGATGATCCCGATTGCATCGCTTCCCCCGCTAAAAGCTCGTACCGCATCTCCTTTCTTTACCCAAAAGTCTAATTCCTTTATTACTTCCTGCGGAAAGTGTTCATCATACTGAACCCCTCTGAATATACCTTTTCTATCACTGTGCAGTATAATTGTTGCCCAGTATTCCCCGTCGTAGTATACCGCATCTTTGATGTCTTGCAATTCATCCCCGACAGCGGCTCTCAATGTATGCGCGATCAAATCGACTCCGGTTACGTAATACAGTACCTCAGCCAATCGATTGCCGCCGCCGCGGGGGGATACCTCCATTATATAGGCTTTCCCATCGACACCTACCCTTGTCTCTACATTATAAATGGAAGTTCCCATGTGCAACAAACTTATGAGCCGTTGAAATTCGTTCCGTAATTCGAGCTGGCATGAATCGGACATGGACGCCGGCCAATTATAGCCGGAAGGTGTATACGGATTAGCGGCTCCGCTATCAAAATACTGGTTGGCGAATGAAACAAACTTCATCTTCCCGTTTACGGAAAAACACTCGGAGTCAAAAGGATATCCTCTTGTTTCAATAAATTCTTCAATAATAAATTCATCCGATAAAGACAATTGAAGCGCCGTTTCTATGGCTTCTCCCAGATGGATCGGATCGCACAGTTTACTAACGCCTTTACTGCCCGAAGAATCCACCGGCTTAACAATTACCGGCCAATTATAGTGGTCTACGTCTTTTAATGCCTCGTTTGCCGTCTTGTAACCTTTGGCCTTCGGCACGTTAAAACCATTTTCTTTCAGGAAATTACGAAAGAGCGCTTTATTTTGAAGAATACAAACCGATGGGTAAGGAGACGCTCCCGGCAACCCCAGTTTATCCGCCACATATCCGGCCGTAACCACCCCCGGGTCTATGGCAAACGAGAGGATGCCATCTATCCGCTTTTCTATTGCTAATCGTAATACGGCTTCTTTATCTGTAACACTCAGATTACAGTATTCATCCGAGTATTTGTGAGCGATATTATTGGGCAGGTAATCACAGGTTATCACATAATAGCCCAGTTTGTGAGCGGTTTTAATAACAGCTATCAGGTTATGCGTTCCTCCTAATAGCAATAACCGCTTTTGTCTTTTTTCCATTCAGTTATTCTATAATTATTCTGCAAATCATCTCCACATCTTTCAAACCCATCTCCGAGAAAAGAGGTAGTGCAAGTACCGTATCCGCTGATTGTTTGGCCACAGGGGTATTAGCTACGGATGCTCCGTACCGGGCTGCATAACAATCCAATTCCGTGGTCAGAGGATAGAAGTATTTTCGTGCATATACTTCACTTTCTTTTAGCAAATATTGCACTTCGTCCCGACTATGTTTGTACCCATCGAAGAATACGGGGTAATAGGAATAATTCTGAGTAACCCCTTTTTGAGGAGACAACAATTTAATCCCCTCTATCCCGGAAAGTAGTTCCGTATACTTGTCGGCAACTAATTTTCTTTTGGCTATTTCTTCATCAATATGTCTCAGGTTGCAGATACCCATCGCCGCCTCAAATTCATTCATGCGTGCGTTAGTACTGATAAAAGGTACGGTTTCAGCATTTACGAAACCAAAATTTATCAATGGCGCTACCTTCCGAACCATGTCGGGGATTTTAAATGTGGTTATTCCTCCCTCAATGGTGTGGAAAACCTTCGTGGCATGACAACTAAACATTGCGGCATCGCCAAAATTACCGATACCAACCCCATTTATAGTTACTCCAAAAGCATGTGCCGCATCATAAATTACTTTCAAACGGTATTTCTGCGCCAGTTTGTCAATCGTTTCCACATCGCAGGCAAAACCATATACGTGTGTCGCTATAATGGCTACCGTCTTATCTGTTATATAATGTTCTATCTGGCCGGCATCTATCGTTTTGTCTGCGTCATTAATATCACAGAATACGGGTATCAGTCCATTCCTTACAATACTATGCGTAGTGGAGCAATGCGTATAAGGAGTGGTGATCACTTCTCCTCCTTTGGAAAACCCAAAGGCGTCGATAGCAACTTCTAAAGCTACATGACCATTGGCAAACAGTGACAAATGAGGCGTTTGCAGATAGGTTTGCAATGCTGTTTCAAAATCTAGGTGTTTGGCGCCGCCGTTGGATAGCCAACAGCTTTCCCACAGGCCTCTTATCTCTTCCATATATTCCTCAAACCCCGGCATGGAAGAACGGGTAATTTGTATCTTTTTCATTTTAGAATATCCGCGTCTGGTATCCTAAGCAGCGATATCCGTTGTTAGCCGATTCTTTATCAATGGTCTTCACCCATTCGGCAACGCTACCTATTTCGCGTTTTACCCAATTACAAATACTGATAGTCATACCATATCCGGAAGCGATCTCCCTGATCAAAGATAACTTTTCGGCACACACGCGGCGATCCGGCGCCAGACGGGAACGCTGCTTGATATGGTTTAGATTACTTTCCTGAAGATACGAATAAAAAAACTCGCCGATTTTGTCCGGATCGTAATGGTTGATGTATTGAGCTACCAACACGATGTTCTTAATTTCCGCAGTAAAGAATTCCGGTTTTATATTCTTTACGCCAGCTTCGGACAACGTTTTCATGTAGTCCGTAATTGTTTCACGAGTCAGATAGGGCAAGAAAAGCGGCTGGCAAAGTACCGATTCGGCATAAACACCCCTGCGACAGCACTCTTTCAATGTTTCCATGCGCTCGGCAATGCTTGCCACATTCGGTTCAAGAATATCACGCAGATATTGCGGCATAATACCCACACTGCCGTTCACCTGAATTTTACTTCCGATCTTCTCCATGATGTCGAATATGTTTTCGCCGTTGTGCAAGATGCCGAAATGTTCCGGCCCGCCTTTGGTGGCAATAAAAATACGTATGTTTGAATCCGGGTGTTTCTCGAAGTGGGCTACAAAAGTACGCATAATGTTGTGCGCCATTCCGTTGTAAAGATGCGTCTCGGAAAAAGCTTCTGTTTTGGGCGAGAAATAGTACCAGATTTGACGCTCTTTGTTACGTTCCAGCGAGTTCATCAATTTTTCACAATAGTTTGTGTATAGCTGAATGCCCTTCACATGTTTGCCGTCTGTTACCAGGCAATACTGGCAGCCGGCAGCGCAGGAACCGCCCGAAGGAGAAACTTCCAATACGTTTTTCGGACAAATACCGGTATAGTTATGAATCTCCAATTCCTCGTCTGGATTGCAAAGTACCTCTTCGTACCGCTTTCCCGGCGTAAGAGTACGTTTCTGAAACAAAGCATTGTACCATTCGTACCCGGCATTCAGTTCGTCTTTTACCGTGTCGAGGATGGGATAGTCCACACCCTGGCTTTGTAATAACTCGGCTGTGATTTCGACTGGTTTAAAACCTTCCAGATCATAACAAATCGTTCTCTCTCTTAATATCTCAAAATTCTGCATATTAACTTTTATTTTATTATTTGTAATAGGCTTTGAATAGTGATATATTGCTCAAAAGCAACTAGTGACAAATGAGGCGTTTGCAGATAGGTTTGCAATGCTGTTTCAAAATCCAAATGTTTGGCGCCGCCGTTGGATAGCCAACGGCTTTCCCACAGGCCTCTTATCTCTTCCATATATTCCTCAAACCCCGGCATGGAAGAACGGGTAATTTGTATCCTTTTCATCAGGTTTGTTTTAATTAGGTTTCTGAATTCTTAATAAAATATGTTTGATTTCAAAGTAATTCTTATTCCCTGTATATTCGCACAGCAAATAAAAAACGGTAGCGCCTGTCAATAGCTGGGCAGGCAATACGACATACGGAGAGAACGGAGCAAATGAAATGGTATATGCGATACCGGAGACAAACAGGGCAATGCCCAGCGAGGGCAGCACATCTTTTATCTGTTCTCTCATCGTATAATGGATTTCTCTACCGGAATAATGGCAATTGAAACAGGTGAGTATATATACAATGACCACCGTAGACCAAAGCATCCCTTTTATCTCTACGAAAAACCCTAATAGTATGGGTAATATGTAAAAGAACACATGAATAATTTGCAGTTTAAGAAAAATGTCGGAACGACCCTTCACCTGGAGGATATTCAAATTTATGGCATTCAGCGGATAACAGATCCCGGAAAAACAGATGATCTGCAGACAATCAACCGAAGGCAACCATTTCTCGCCGATAAGTATCAGTATCATTGGTCTGGCCACAGCAGCTACTCCCAACATACAGACCAGAGATACGAACATAGTCGTCCCCATTATTTTCCGGTATGCACTCTTCAGTCGCTCCGGTTCGTCCTGTATGGAACTCAATACAGGATAACTTACACGCTGCGTAATACCGGTCAGGTTGTCTGAAAATATGGTACCGAACTGCTTGGCCCGGGTGTATTGTCCCAGTACTTCGGCTGTATAGCATTTTCCGATAACAGCCGTAAAAACCTGCGTCTTCAGTATATCCAGCAAACCGGAAGCCAACATTTTGCTTCCATAAGAAAATAACTCCCGAAAGCTCTGTATGGAGAATTGCAGGCGTGGCCTCCACCGGTTAAAGACCCAAAGGAACAAACTGTTCAACGACTGCCGGCTTATCTGCTGAATAACCAAACTCCATACCCCGTATCCGCTCCACGCCATTCCCATACCTATGCTTCCACTGATCACAGAAGAAAGAACCGATATTTTCGCCAATGTTTTAAAATTGATCTTTTTAATCAGGATTGTTCTCTGAATGATGCCAAAAGCATTGACGACAAGGATAATTCCCATCGCCCTTGTCAAAGCAATAAGCTGATCGTTCCCGAAAAACAGACTGATACCCGGAGCTAAAAAGTACAAGACAAAAAACAGAATGCAACTCAGGACGAGGTTGAAGATAAATACGGTATTGTAGTCAATCTCTTTTGCATTATTTCTCCGGATTAAGGCGCCGGAGAACCCACTGTCTACAATAGAGGTAAATACAGCAATAAAAATCGAAACAATGCCGATCACTCCAAACTCTTCAGGAGAAAGCAGTCTGGCTAAAACAATCCCGACCCCAAATGCCACTCCTTGGCTCAGCAGGTTATCGGTAAAACTCCATCCTAATCCTGTCAGTGTTTTCTGTTTTAGCGAGTTGACGCCCATACATTCAATTATTATTAATGGTTGTGATTGGCAACGATTGTAATTGGCTTTTGAATAATGACATACCACTCAAATACCGACATATATCAAACGAATGGAGGTCGGTTCCGACAAAATCATACATCCCGCTTTTCAGAAGTTTCACTGCTTTCCCCTTGACGCATTTTCCATAAACGCCGGTAAGTGAAGGCAAATTCAATTGAAACATTATTTGTTTTTCTTTTAACGTCCGATATTCCTTTTCCCCCAAATAGGCGTATCTTTCCGGATGAGCAAGCGCCGGATAATATCCTTTCGCTTTAATCCGTTCCAATATACCATACAGATCTATCGGAGGATAATGGCAAGAGGTTTCAATCAACAGATGATTGCCTTTTGTTCCTATAGGCAATAAGTCGTTCTTTGCCAACCGTTCCTCAAAAAGGTTATCGAGCATATTCTCAGAAGACAGGTGAAGCATGACCTTTCCCTGGTAAGCGATCTTCAATTCTTCAAATCTTTCGCGCAAATGTTCCGTTGTGTTTGGAATATCTTCCATGATATGGGGCGTGAGCCAGACTGTTTTTACACCTAATTGCTCATAAAGTGAAAGTATCTTCAACGATTCTTCCATCGTCTGAACGCCATCATCCACACCCGGAAGGATATGGGAATGATAGTCAATGAATCCGTCAAAGAATCCGCTTTCTTTCAGCGAGCAGATCTTCTTAAACATGACCATATCCGTAATGATAACCATACTTATAGCCATACCGGTAGTCGTAACGTCCACCGCTTCCTGTTGTGCCGTTCAGCATCAGCGACATATTCTTGTATTTCTTATTGGTATAGATATTCTCCAGTTCCAATAACATGCTGCGTTTCAACAATCCGGCACGTACAATGAATATTGTCCTGTCGGCTAATTTCTCGATAATTTGAGTATCTGCCACAATGTCGACAGGCGGACAGTCAATGAAGATATAATCATATTTATTCCTTAAATCGTTGATCAACTCACCTAATTTTCTGTCTTCAAGTAGTTCTGTCGGGTTCGGAGGAACAGTTCCGATGGGGAGTACGTGCAGATTCTCATATTTTTTATCAATAACGATTATTTCATTCCTGTCACTGATACGGTTGCCCAAGTAATCACTTAAGCCCTTGCGGGGCGAGTTTACGTATGTAGATGCGGATCCGTGGCGCAGGTCGCCGTCAATAACCAGAACTTTCTTTCCTTTGATGGCGAAACTTACGGCAATGTTCATTGTCGAGAATGTTTTTCCACTGCCTGGATCGAAAGAAGTCAGCGCTATTACATTCAATTTATGATCCTTACTTATTATGAAATCCAGGTTGGTACGCAATACGCGGAACGCTTCATTGATTATATTCCGGTTACCTTCTTCGACAACAATGGCATACGGTTGTTTACGGCCGAATCCCAATCTCTTTTCCTTGTGTATGTAAAGAGGTATTTCACCAATGACCGGCAACGTTACCCCTTCCAGATCCTTACGACCTCTTACGGTCGTATTCATATTCTCTTTCATGAAGATAACGACAATGGGTATCAATAGTCCGAGGACAAAGGCAACCAGCAAGATATTCTTCTTCACCGGAGCGGTCGGCAGCATACTACCATTGGGCATCGTTATAACACGGGTGTTATATGCTGTAAACGCCTGGGATAATTCGTTCTCTTCCCGTTTTTGAAGTAAGAAAAGATAAAGCGCTTCCTTCACTTTCTGCTGACGTTCAACAGAAAGCAAGTATTTGGCCTGTTTAGGGTTCGATGCGATTTGCGATGTGGCCTGTCCGCTATGACTTTGTAGACTTTTTATCTGGGCATTAAGAGTAACAAGCTGATTGTCGATAGATGACACGATCGCTTTCCGCATAGCAACCAAGGTCGCATCCATATCGACAACCAAAGGGTTTTGCGTACTACTATTCGCCATTAAGCTATTGCGCAAGAGCAACCGGTCGTTGTATTCGTTTATTTGACTTGCGATACCGGTATTATCAATACCTGAATTGGCAGGAAGCAACTGAAATTTGTTCGTTTCACTTGTCAGGTAATTACGTATGTAGCGAGCCATATATACCTGATTGTTCAATGCCATGATCTGTACATTCGCTTCATTCGCCTGAGCCATATACATAGTAGATGCGGCTTGCACGTCAGGTAACAAATGTTCACTCTTATAGGAAGATATATCATCATCTACATGGCCGAGTTCACCCTCAATCATTCCAAGACGGTCGTTAATGAACATTGAAGTCTTGATCGCAATCTGGTTCTTGTCTTTTACCCAATTTTCATTATAGACTGAAATAAGCGTGTTCAGTACATCTTCTGCACGTTTAATAGAGGCATCCTTATATGAAAGAAAAATAATGTTTGATTTTTCGTCATTTTGCTCAACAGTCAAGTTAAATGTGCATTTGGAAACTGCATTATGCAAGTTCGAACGGGATACATATAGTGTGGTTGTTGAATGACTGTTATAATTAGCTGACGGCATCACAACAATTCTTCCAACCGGGCTTTTAATGGCGTCCTGTAATTTACCCTTTATGGCATCGGCGCTTATTGATTCTCCGTTTCGTTCAAAATCGGACAATTCTATATTCCCATCTTCTGAAAGTTCCAACGTAAACGCGGCAGGCTCGCTTTCCGGTAAATCACGAATAGAAACAGTAACAGGAAGCGTTTCCCCATAAACCATTTGCTTGTAGAATCTACCGTCCGTATGATAATCCATCTCCAGATGCAGACGAGCCACTACCTCTCGCATGATATCCGGAGATAACAAAATTCCCAGCTCATTATTGACATTTGTCGCGGTCTGGAAGATCCCGAAATCAGCGAAAGACCCAATATCACTTGATGTGGATTTCCCTTTAGCGTCTTCTTTTATAAGGATTGATGCGGTACGGGTATAAATGGGTGGAGTTGTCAGCACATATAATGTAGCGATACCCAGGGTTACGAATAAAGAGATGACAAACCAATGCCATTTGGAAAGGCATAGATAAAACAAATCCTGAATTTGCATAAAATCCTCGGTTTGTTTTGAGAGATTCTTTTGTACAGTTGCCATAAATGGGGACTATTTTACAAGTAAGACAGTTATTGTTGTTAATAAGGACGCTAATGAAATCCAGAATGAAGTGGAACGTATATTATTGCCGTTAACGGTAGATTGTCGTGCTCTCGTTGCATTGGGTTCAACATATAGCACATCATTCTGTTGTAAGTAATAAGCGGGAGATGAATATAATTGTCCGGCGGAACAGAGATTCACTTCATAAGTCTGTTGAACTCCGTTTTCGTTTCTCTGTACCAATATCTTTTCACGTTTTCCGTAAATTGTAAGGTCGCCCGCCATGCTTAAAGCGTCCAGTATTGTCATGTTATCTTTATCTATGTTGTATCGTCCGGGCTTATTTACTTCACCCATAACCGATACCGAAAGATTCATAAATTCTACGGTAACGACAGGATCATTTATCAGATTCCTGGATTTCAATTCTTCTTTTATGAAGCTCGCAACTCCCTCTCGGCTCATTCCCCGGACATGAATTTCTCCCAATACGGGGAAGTCTATATATCCTTTCGCGTTTACTGTATAGCCGGATACGCCCTGGCTGGTAGTTTGAGTAGGTGTTGATCCTATCTGTCGCAATATAACCGGCAGGTTAAACAGATTAGCCAATAAAGGGTCTTTGCTGTTAACCAATATGGATAACTTGTCTTTGGGCTGAATTGTTATTTCATGAGGAATCGGGATTCGCTGTTCGCTTCCCTGATGAATATCTTGAAAATAACTAATCTTTCTTGTCGATGCGCACGAATTTAAAAGTAAAACCACTATAAAAGCGGGTAAAAAATGTTTTATTCTCATATATTTATGTATGGATTGTTTCTGTTCTCGTCGTCTTATTCTGAAAGTTAACCACATATTGGTCAGCATCCAGATAAGAATATCTATCATCAGGAGCAGGTTTATATTAATATATTCCGACAAGACAGTATTACACAAGGTGAATAGTACCGATATCGAAACTATCGTTATCATTGCCGCCCGTTGAGACATTCCGATGGCCAGCAACTTATGATGTATATGGTTTTTGTCCGGAAGGAAAGGAGGTTTTCTTATGCGTATACGGTACATAAAGACCCTTATCAGATCAAAACACGGAATGATCAAAGGAGAAAATGCCAGTACTGCCGGATTGGGAAGGAGGGATGTGTCCTGTCCGGATTCTTTGATGATCTTTATACTGAGGATACATAAAATAACCCCTATGGTCAGGCTACCTGTGTCGCCCATAAATATTTTCCGTCCATTGCTGTGGCTACCGAAAACATTGTAATAAAAAAACGGAATCAAGACGCCCAGTGCGGCAAAAGCCAGCATGGCAAAGAGCCATTGGTGCAGGTAGATGTAAGTCAAGCCGTAAAAGAGCAGCGCTACACCACTCAGCCCGGAGGCCAAGCCATCGATCCCATCGATCAGATTGATGGAATTAATGATCAACACGATAACCAAAATGGTCAGAGGATAAGCTATCCATTGCGGCAATCCGTAAATACCCACGATGCCAAACAGATCATTTATCCAAATTCCTCCGGTGATTAATAGGATACCACATAGTGTCTGAATGATGAACTTGTTACGGTAACGCATGCCTGTCAGGTCATCGATAATCCCCATCAAATACGAAATTATACCGGCGCAGAATCCGAATAACAGTTCTGGGATATCATTTGCTTCTTTCAACAGAATGTTTTGTTTACCTAAAACCAAATCCATCCCCAGCAATAAGGAAATAGAAAAGAAGATGACCGGATTGAAGGCAAGGCCTCCCAGACGGGGAACCGCACTGTTGTGTACTTTCCGCCCGTCGGAATGATCGAACAATTTTTTTCTATAGGAAATAAGAAGGATATTTGAAATAAATACTCCTCCAAAGAACATACAGAGGACGAAAACAGAACTGACATTAATAATCCAGAAATACATGCTATCGCTTTTATAATATGACTTCAATCAGGTCAGGCTCTATTTCCGCGGTTGCCACTGCGGTAACTTCCCGGATAAGCACAACTACTCTCCGGCTGCGAGCGCCTTTTATCCTGATGAAAAGGCCTTCCACTCCATCAAAGACTCCACCGATAATACGGACAAGTGTTCCTTCCTTTAAGTTGACTTCTTCAGGTTTCAGGTAGATCAACTTTTCACTGTAACTACTTGCCACGAAAATGAAACGCTTCATTTGCTCATCGGGAACGATGATCTTTTCTTTATTCCTTGAGTTAACTATATATTGGAGATACCCGTTCTTTTTCTTAACTTCCTTGAGAGCCATGGGGGTGGCATGAACAAATATCAGGTTGGCAACGGCAGGAATCAATAGTCGTACTTTACGTCCGTTCTTTGTGGCGAGCGAATAGCGCATAGGAATAAAATTCTCTATGTTCTCTCTGTCCAATAGTTTTTTAACCTCCATTTCTTTATGGAAGATCGCACGCATGGCATACCAAACGGCGTTTTCTTGTATATACATAATAAAAAAACCACTATAACAAAGCTATCCTACATTTCACGCATTAATATACTCCTGGTTCCTTGAAATATTGTAATATTCTGTATTTCAATCAGTTATAAATGTTATGCGAATAAACCACTATATATTATACAGACGTTCCCAAAGAACCCGTAACTACAAAAACTGCTCATTAAACGTTCGTTTAATGAGCGCAAAAATATGGCTTATATTCAAACCGTGCAAGTATTACTGCAAATTATTTTCAAACTTGCTCGTATCTCCTTACCAGAGGGCATTTCCGATGAGTCGTTTTTATATTTCAGGTTCTAAATCGAGGGTCTGATTCACACCTAAAAAACCGCTCATTAAACGAACGTTTAATGAGCATCCCCTTTTCTTGCTATTATTTCTTACATATTCTTTTCTTTCGTGTATTATGGTATTTGCGTACATACGCGGGTATGCTCACGATAAGTTGAGAATAAAATAAATCATAAATTTTGCGTGAAATTTTCTGCTTTTTGGGGGTAAATTTGGGGGTAAATGCGTTGAGGTCTCTTGCCTTCACCCTCTATACCCGATCAGAAGGGCGTTTGCGAGAAGTGAAGGCAACAAAAAGTTTTTTATATATTTCTTTTTTCATATAACTATCCGCTTAGTCAAATATTCCAGAGTTGCCCAAGCCCGGAAACTTGCGCAGCGTAAGTATGGGGAACTTGCGCAGCCCAAGAAT
>JAISXD010000060.1 GCA_031270665.1 Tannerellaceae bacterium
ATTTGAGGTTAATGGTGCTTGTCATTCATATCACCCGATCAGACTTAAGATGAACAAAAATACTTTTTTGTTCGCGAACGAGCCTATACATTTGTACAATTCCATGTAAATCCGTCCAAATCGCAACAAATACAACCTCGCGCACAAGAAAGGATTTCTCTATTTCATCAGACGCCTCAAGGAGAAATCCGCTCAAATCATTGAACTTGACGTCGACCGTGTACTAACCGACAGTCAAAAGGGGAAGATGAAGCATCACACAGCGTTCGTACGCCTTGTGACGGAATGACCTGATTCACTCGGCATATCCGGCGGCATGGGACTTGATGTAAAAAAAGTCTCTTGTACATTGGCGTTATCGAAATAGATTAAAGGTTCTTCTTTGAGCTAATTTTGACCAGAAATGAGCGGGAGATAATAAAGAAATTAAATATCTTTGTTTGAGATATTAATATTAAATACAATGGATAGACATTTCCTTAAAGAAATAGAGATTGGTTCAAAGAATGCGCTTGTAAAAAAGAGGATTATCACACATTATATATACAATGGCACATCTACAATCACCGACCTGTCAAAAGAACTGGATCTGAGTGTTCCTACGGTGACTAAATTCATAGGTGAAATGTGCGAAGACGGGTATCTTAACGACTATGGAAAGCTTGAGACCAGTGGTGGACGTCATCCTAATTTGTATGGGCTGAATCCCGAATCCGGTTACTTCATTGGGGTGGACATAAAGAAGTTTGCTATCAATATCGGCCTGATTAATTTTAAAGGTGATATGGTGGAGTTGAAAATGAATATCCCGTATAAATTGGAAAATTCAGTTGAAGGGATGAATGAGTTTTGCCGTATACTAAGCGATTTTATAACAGAATTGCAAATTAATAAAGAAAAAATCTTAAATATCAATGTCAATGTATCCGGCCGGGTTAATCCGGAATCGGGTTACAGCTTTAGCCAGTTTAATTTTGAGGAACGTCCGTTGGCCGATATCCTAAGTGAGAAACTCGGCTATAAAGTGACTATCGACAACGATACCCGTGCAATGACCTATGGAGAATATATGCAAGGATGTGTCAAAAGTGAAAAGGACATTATCTTCGTTAATGTTAGCTGGGGTTTGGGTATTGGGATTATTATCGACGGGAAAGTATATACCGGAAAGTCCGGCTTTTCAGGTGAATTCGGGCATGTAAATGCGTTTGATAATGAAATCATTTGTCATTGTGGGAAAAAAGGATGTCTGGAAACTGAGGCATCAGGTTCGGCATTGTACCGGATTTTACTGGATCGTATACAAAATGGTGAGAGTTCCATTCTTTCCGATCGTATCCTTTCCGGTGAACAGATTACACTGGATGAGATCATTGCTTCTGTGTTGAAAGAAGATGTGCTTTGCATTGAGATAGTCGAAGAAATAGGCCGGAAATTGGGTAAGCAGGTTGCCGGGCTAATCAATATTTTTAATCCCGAAACGGTGATCATTGGTGGAACGCTGTCTCTTACCGAAGATTATCTGACTCAACCTGTCCGTTCTGCTGTCCGGAAATACTCGTTGAATCTGGTAAATAAGGATTCTGTGATTATGACCTCAAAATTGAAAGACCGCGCAGGAATCGTCGGCGCTTGTATGCTTGCACGAAGCCGCATGTTTGAAGCATGAGCGTTCTGGCTTGTGCCGCGTTACCTTTCTGATCTCAACCTCTTTCCTTACATCGAACTCATGTGGGATTAATTCTTCACATAAGAACACAGGACACGCAAAAGCCCGTTTTTTACATGCAAAAAGCGAAAGTTTGTCTTTTTAGTATCCGCTGCCATTAATATTTATGATTTCCGATCCTTTTTTCTTTTCATCATCTGTTGCTGTCAAATTAAAGTATTTGATATCCGGACAACGCATGTCGGTAAATCTGCCATCGTGCATGGGCGCTTTGATTACTTTCCCGTCATATAACCTGAAAAGATATGTCTCCTCCCATTTGCTGTTTTCTACTTTTGTGGTAGTGTTTTGAGCGGGTTTTCCTTCGTTAGCTACCTGATCGATGGCATTTACTCTTTTAAATTCTCCGATATTTCCCTGTTTATATCCTGCGCACGGATAGTCGGTTTCAAATCGTTTGCCTTCGCCCTCTACAATAAACTTAAGTTTGTAGTTATCTACAATTTGTATGGACATGCCGACTTTGTCTCCGGGGTACCAGTAGTATTGCTCTTCGGCCGGAGCATTAGCATAATTGGAGGCTTCTCCGCTGATATGTGAAGTACGTCGCATAAAAGGCCGGAATGCCTTGCGTTCCGCCGATATACTGCCATTGGATTCACGTATCACTTCCCAGGTTAAGCCTATATCCGTTTCCTGTCCTCCCATGTTTCCTCCCAGATAGACCGAGGGGTTATCGAGGTATTGTCCAGGTTTATTGGTGTTTTTACGATTCTGATCGAATGTAATCTGGGGCAGGATTACCATACCTCCTATACCAAGCCATTTATCTTTACTGGATACCACTTTGCGATAATACGCTCCGTTAAAGCAATTTATGCTGGTCTGCGGTTTTATTTCATCGGCGAAGAATGTATTGATTGGGTCTTTAGGTTCATCTTTTCCATTATCCGGATGGTTGTCCGAGCAGGAATATGTGTTCATAAAGAAGAATAAACATAAGATGTAGCTCAAATTCTTTTTCATGGTTATTTGGGTGTAAAGTCCCCGGGCAACTAACGTTGCCCGGGGATGGGGTTATTCTAAACAATATAAATATAAACCTACATTGGTACACGCGAATGCTACATGTAACTTACCTTCGATCACACTCAGGTCGGCATCCACTGTTGCATTAGTGTTGCCTGCAGTCACTGACATAGCCTGATTAAAGATCGGGGTCTTATATGATTCAAGCGTACCGTCTGTTATGTCGCATATCCGCATGATTCCTTTGCTGTTGGAATGTGCCGTATATGCAAGATAGATACGATCTTTATGTTTGATCGTTTTTCCGTCTGTGACAACCATATCGGTTAGCTTCTGCGTTTCACTCATCGTTTCATCAAAGCAAACGATTCCGTTTGAAAATCCGGAGTTATTGGCTGTGGCCAATCCGGTAAAACCTTTTATTCCTGCAGGCATTGGCTGTACACTCCAGTAGTAACTGGTGCCGGTATATGGGAAACTGAACTTCTGCGGAGTCGAATTCAATACACCTCCTGTAACTGTCCAAACAAAAATGTCTGTTCTTTGAGCCATAGGAATTATAATGGTTGCATTGCCATCTAACGAGCCGGAAATACTTATTCCCGCGGAACGTGGATTATAATCTACTCCTAATAATACTTTGGAGAAATTGATATATTTACTTCCCTGTCCTGTGGCGCTATCGTATTTGTAAACCCATTGATCACCTGCCGACATACCAAGTGAGAGGACAAGAACAGCTCCTTTATCGTCTGTGGCAAACTTGCGGATGCCATACGAAGTAGCATCGACACCGGTCGCATCCATTCGCCCGACATTTTCTCCGGTCAAACTAAATATTACAGGTAGTTTATTCCCTGCCGAATGGTTCGCAGCCAGCAGATAAGAACCACTGAATCCAATGGCGGACAGATTATCGCTTGCAAAGCCCAAATCGCTATATTTTTTGGCAAACAAAGGAGCGAATGATAATTGGGGAACGCCAATGGTAAACTCAGTCTCAATTCCATTACTTCCGGTAACCTTTACTTTATTATCGCCGGACATAAGGTTTACATTACTTCCTGTGAAAGACGGGTCTATTTTGTTACCATAGCCCACGAGCAATTCAACATTTGCAGAAGTAAAATCGAATAACGCAGGAACGTATGGGGTGAGTACTGTACCGTTTATTGTCACAGAATCCGTTTCAATTCCATTTACTTTCAGAGCTTTAACAAACGCAGGCCCTACGATCTCTGTGGTTATGATAAATTCATAAGGATAGACCGTTTCGTCGTCTACTCCTTTAACCGAGAAATTACGCGGACTGGTGTAATCCAATTCTTTACCATTTTCAAAATTAACAAGCGTACCGTTTGTAAACTCCATTGTGACTTTCAGACGAGTAAGATCTGTCGTTTCAGGAACTTGCACAATAAGTGAGGATAAACTCTCGAAAACATCGCCGGCAGATACAGAAAGCCCTTCGATAACGAAGAAACTCAGTTTAGGAGGCGATTGTATCCGCAGTATAGTCTCCACAGTTGTTCCGTTATATCCTTTCAATTTAACCGGGAGCGGTTTACGGCAATCATATTCTATTTCGTTTTGAAAATCTGTCAGTGAGCCATTGGCCACCAGAATTTGCAATTTAACATTGCTAATGTCTTTCCCTGCGGGGAGTATGACTTTAGTTTCTCCTTCCGTGTATTCGGGAGTGAACAATTCGTTGTCTATCTTGACACCAACAATCTTTGTTTCTTCAAACTCACGAGCATTGTTGTTATCGTCCTTACAGGATACCATCAGTAGCGAGAGTAAAGCAAGCATGCCCATCACTCTGCTTATCAATATGCTTATTTTTTTCATATCGTATGAGTATTAGTATGTTATTTTTTCTTTTTAGAGAAAGCTATTTCCATTTGTTTCATAAACGCAGACCAGTCTACGTAACAATAATCGAATATCATAAGGCCGGAAGAGTTTTCGATAGAAGCCTTGAAAACCTCTCCCTGCTCTTCCTCCTTCAGATCGGGCAAACTCATCGAACCGAGTACGGGTACCTGTCCGTTTGTAAGGATGTTGCCCAACGTAATGTACCGGTTGACTTCTCTGGCTGTTTTATAGTATGTGCCGATCATCAGGAAGTCTATGTTTTTCAGATAACTGGTTTTGTTATACGCTTCACCATATATTTCACTTTCGGGAAAGCCCAGGCGATCGTTATACTGAAAATCATCACCAGCCCAATTAACCCCATTCTGATAATAGACTTCATACCACGAACCTACATAGGCGGCCAACTTCAGTTCCGGATTCTTCCTTTCTTTATAGCTATCGACCAATGCCCGCACACGATCGGTGAAACGGGCGATTGTTTCCGAACGGAACGTCAGCCACTCTTTGTAGTATTCGCCTTTGACCATAGCGCCGTTTTTATCAATCTGGAACGCATCGGCAGGAAAGTTCTCCAATGTTTTATTCTCTTTCACCAGATAATCTTCAAAGGCATTCCGACTAACATGACTGAAGTCGGCATACAGATTGTCGTAACGACAGCGGTCGAGTATAATACCATCTATATCATAGTTTTTCAAAACCTCTTCTACACGTAACAGTTGGAAATCCTGTACCTCTACGTTCGAAGGATTGACAAATGCCAGCGCGAGTAGCTTGCCCTGAGCAGCCTCTTTACCTCTGCCGCTTTCGGTGATCTTCAGCAACTTGCCTTTGTCTTCGGGGCGTTGTACAATCTCTTCCCAATCTTTATACTGTTTGAGAATAGCATAATCGTTCACCGTGATATTACCTTCTGTAAAGAAGTTGAAACTGGCATACACTTTCAGTCCGGCCTTATGTGCTTCTCGTATGACAGATTCCAACAGGTCCAATCCATTGTCGGGCATCCTTTTATTCGGGTTCCGGGTAGCTGTGAAATAAGGGCTTCCCGACAGATCGCTTTTCCGGTAAGAGACGTATCCTTCAGGGCCTTTTACATCAAAGCCGATGGAGGTGAATCCTGCATCTTTAATCTTAGCAACCATATCGGTCACGGCCTCTCCGGAAGTCAGAACTTTAGCATTGGGAAATTGTTCCACCCACATCACCAATTCACTGCGTTGTTTGTTGGCGTCTTTGGAATAAATGATCAGCGACTGTGTGGTAATTTCTTTTCCGTTCGCCCACAATTGGATATCAAAATAGTTTGTTCCCGGCAATAAACTCAGGTTGGAAGAGAATTTCCCCTTACCATTGTGTTTGATAACAATAGTTCGATCTTCTGCCACAGCCAACAACTTATATCTGTTTTTGGCGTCGTAGTTGGTAATTCTTCCGTTAATAGTTTGTTTATTACCAACTGTTGTGATCAGGAAATCGTCACTAAGTTCAATACCTGACTGTAAGGTTTGGTCTCCAACAGCAATAACCCGCTCGATAGAAGTGACTTCCCCATTTATCCTCAGTTTAATGACATCTCCCACCCTGAAGTGTTCGGCGACAAACTTCTTGTATCCTTTTTCGGCATAATTATCATCGGAGGCCACCAATACAAAACCTCCCGGCGGAATGGATAAATTTAACTTGTCTTTATAAACAGGCTTTTCTCCCCTACCGGTTTCCCCGTTGACGATAGCAGTTACCTTAAATTCTCTGTCTACCTGAATAGCCGTATAGGTAGATTTATCCGAAGCGATATGCCTGCCATACGAAAAGGTAAACAGAAAAAGTGAATTATCTATTTTTGTCCACGAAGGATTGTTGATCTGATGTATAGCCTTTTCAGGCCCGCGTACGATTAAAGTCGGGTCTGCACTTGGGGCCTCAATGGTTATTACAGTTTGTGCCGGCAAGTAAGATGGGACAAGTAGGATGAGACAGAAAATTATTCCTTTCATAATCAACGTTCCTGTTTTATTCTCCATAACCCGGATTTTGTTCTAACCACGGAGCCTTGTTTCTTTCCGTTTGAGGAATGGCCCACAGGTAGAATTTGTCTTCCCAAGACCTGCTTTTGTCGCGCATTCTTAACCTGCTTGCAAATGCGGCATAGCTTGCAACATCGTTCAGGTCTCTTTCCGAACCCTGCGCTCCGAAAGAAGGCGTCATATCGGGAGTGGCTTGTTCATAACCATCGGGATAAACCCCGGCAGACGCATTCACTCCCTGCGGCAACGGATATCCGTATGTCGGTTCTGCATTTTGTATTTCACCGGTCCTCCAACGACGCATATCGAAGAAGAGTAAAGATTCTTTAATCAGTTCGACTTTACGCTCGCGACGAACAATTTGTCTCATCTTTACTTGGTTTCCTTCACGGCTCGGATCTACCTGTAATATGCCCGGCATGTTTACACGTTGTCTTACGCGATCAATAGCACTGACTACGGTTGCATCGATTTCATTAAGTTCGATTTTGGCTTCGGCATACGTAAGCAGGATTTCCGCGAAACGCATCAGATGGATATTATACGTTGGTACGGCAGAACTTTCGTCGTCATAATGATTGTATTTTTTCCAGGCAAATCCGACACCACTTTGTACATAACCGTATTGGGCGACAGCACCGGAATAATCTTTATTGTCGATCATTTTCTCGTTACCTTCCTCATCCCATGATTTTGTTGTGGGTTTAAACAATTCCATCAGAAACTTCATTTTGTTTGCTCCGGTATTGCCAATGATCGTATCCTGGTGTGTATAGACCGTTTCCTTCAGACGAGGATCGCGGGAAATGAATGGTTTTTTAGGGTCGTATCCTGATCCTGCTTCATCAATACGTTTACCGTTTTTCATTTCATAGGTGTCCACAAGTTGCTGGGTGGGGAAGCGTCCGCTTTGACCAATCATACGGCACTGTTCTCCCAAAGACATGTAATGTGAACTTTTAGTGCCGAAATCGGAGAACATCATAAAGAACATGGTTTCTCTTTGGGTCTCGGCTTTCAACTGTCCGACACGGGTAAACAACTCTCCGAAATTCGGAGCCAGGTCACGTCCGCTCTCATTGATTACCTTCCAGGCCGCATCGGCGGATTGTTGGAAATAAGTTGTCGATTTCGCTTCGTTTTTTACCGCATCCTTTCCGTAGCCGAATTTAGCCCATGATCCTGCATACAATGCAATCCGGGCTTTTAACCCTAATGCAACCGATTTATCTACACGTCCCCATTCTGTTGCATTCCAAGAAAGCGCATCAGCGGCTTCGTCCAGATCAACGATAAGATTGTCAACCACTTCAGCCCAAGGCGTACGTGGTACGCTTTTCAGTTGTTCGGGTGTTACGGCCGATTTAAAGTATGGAACGTCTCCCCAAAGCGAAAGCATCTGGATGTAGAAATGCGCCCTTAATACTTTAATTTCCGCCAGATATTTCTTCGCATTATCATTCAGCTTGTCATAATACGGTTCCGCACCATCAAGAACCGTATTGCAGCGAGCCACAGAAGTAAATAGTGTAGCCCAGATAAACTCGTTCGTGAAATTGGTACGTAAGTCTATACTACCAATCCCAACAGAACTGTTATCTGCGCGTTCTATACCAAAAGGAGTGTACATATCCCAAAGGATGCTTAACGGAATGCTACTGCTACTACTACTCGTATGATCCATCTTTAGTCGTTGATAGCAGCCATTGGCGCCTTGTTTAATTGCACCTTCGTTATTATAAAAATCGGAAGACAAATAGTCACTCATAGGTTCTTTGTCCAGATAATCACTGCATCCGGTTCCCAAGGCAATCACAAAAACTCCGGCAAGAAGTTTGAAACTGATATTTTTTATAGTCTTTTTCATTATTGGTTACTTTTTAATTAAAATTTTAAATCCAATCCGAAAGTGAACGTTTGCATAATAGGATAGAATTCTCCTCCAACTGTTCCACCATAAGAGACTTCAGGATCATATCCTTTGAAAAATTTACTGAGTGTAAACAGGTTTTGTCCGCTTACATATACTCTCAGGCTTCCGATTTGCATTTTTTGTATGATTTTATTAGGTAAAGTATAGCCTAATACTACGTTTTTCAGGCGGCAATAAGATGCGTCTTTGACCCATTTGTCCGATTTTACATAGTTATTGCTTGAATTAGCTTCAGGAACCAGGATCGGGTAGGCTGCATTCGGGTTGTCTTCCGTCCAGGAATCTAACTGGTGCTTGAACAGGTTGGCCCCGTTATAAAAAGGTTGTAAACCTACACCACTCATAAATGTAGAACGTTTACCTACACCTTGGAAAAAGACGGTCAAGTCTAAACCTTTCCAGGCGGCATTCATTGTTAAACCGTATTCATAGTGAGGGAAAGGATCGCCCAGATAAACAAGGTCTCTGCTATCAATGGCCAAGGGGTCTACTCCTTCTTCTGTGTAGACTTTCTTGTATTTGACGAATCCCGGCCTTGCCGCGTTGCTTAACTTTGGCGAATTGGCCACATCATCCCAGTCCACATAATAACCGTCTGTAAGATATCCCCAAATACCATTATTGGGATAGCCCTCCACTTGCGTCTTATCCTGTGAATTTTGGCCGTTCAAGTTAGTAATCTTGTTTTGATTATCATTAATAGTGAACGTTATGCCATAAGAAAGATCATTGATTTTATTTCGGTGGCTCAATGAAATTTCCCAGCCTTTATTAGACATGTCTCCGGCATTGGAATATGCGGGCTGCATTCCGGCGTAATAAGGTAAAGGGAATTTCATTAGCATATCGTACACGTTTTTAATATAATAATCGGCAGTCAATCCGAGCATACCGTTCCACATTGTTACATCTATACCCGCATCGAACTGTTTTGATTTTTCCCATGTGATATTACTATTGGATAGAGTGGTTTGAGCTACGCCGGGTACTAATCCTTTTTCGTTTCCCAAATAATACCCGTAACCGGTAGCTATAACAGCAGTGTATGGATAATTACCAATGTTCTGATTCCCCAAGAGTCCGTATGACACTCTTAATTTTAAAATGTCGAGTATATCACGTGTTTTTGACATGAAACTTTCTTCCGAAAGAACCCATCCGGCCGAAACAGAGGGAAAGAATCCCCATCTGTTTTCTTTCGTGAAACGGGAAGAGCCATCGTAACGACCATTTACTTCAAGTAGATAACGTTGTTTGTAATTGTAGTTTAAACGGGCATACCAGGACATCATCGCCCAGGCATTGGCGCCGCCTCCTGATGTAGCTGTTGAACCGTCACCATTATCAAGGTAGTATCGGTCTAATTCAAAACCTTTTTTCGTTCCGAAGAAGCTGTTGTACTCACTGTCCTCAGCTTGAAAACCAACGAGTAGTTTGGCATAATGGTCCTTGATTGTTCTTTCATAAGAACCTTGAGCGCGGTAATAATCACGAACCGTTTCTTGCTGTTCTTCCCTTAGAGCATCTTCAGAAGGATAAACACCCATTACCTGACCTTTTAAGGAAGTTGTATACGGAGTGGTTAACGATCTGATACGTTTGCTTACCTGTCTTCTTGAATATTGCCCGATCAATTCCATCCCTTTTATGGGCGTCAAGGTCAACGTTCCGTTTACAAGCGCTTCTGATGTTCTGGTATTTTTCTCGCCGCTGGCGTTAGCCATTGCTGTAGGGTTCATACCGTTTTTACCATATCCCCAATATCCATCAAGTTCTCTTGCCGCCGAAATGGTGGGAAGCATATACAATGAAGTATTTATAATGGCTTTCGGAGTACTCATTCCGGGATTTAGCAGATCAGACTGACGCAGGTTCGTTTCAATGCTTACTTTAGCCCACGGCAGAATTTTTGCATCAGTATTCAAACGAATGTTTGTACGGTTGAATTTATCATTGGGAATCAATCCGTTCTGATAGAGATACGTTCCCGATCCAAAGAATTTCAGGTTTTCATTACCACCGTTAATTGTGACATTATGGCTGCTCATTAACGCATGATCATCAATTGTTTCTTTTTTCCAGTTTGTATCGTAACGATTCCAGTTATCCGGATTGAGCTTACGTTGCTCGTCAATCATCTTAAGTTGCTGTTGACGTTGAGTCTCGGTAACATTCATGCCTGCATTATCCCATGAATTAAGTTCAGCCTGTAAGTATTGCCAAGCAGGAACCGGTTCGGGTAAGTTGGTCGGCTTCTGTAAAGTAACATATCCGCTGTAAGTAGCGGTGATTTTTCCTTCCCGGCCTCTTTTTGTCGTTATCAGAATAACGCCGTTTGCCGCGCGTGAACCATAGATAGAAGCAGAAGCCGCATCTTTCAATACAGATATGCTTTCTATCGTGTTTGCGTCTACCTGATTGATGTCTATTTCTATACCATCTATCAATACCAACGGATCTGAATTTGAATTAATAGACCCGATACCACGCACACGGATCTGCGAGCCGTCTGATCCCGGCTGTCCCGAAGTCTGCTGGATGGTAACGCCCGGCATGGCGCCTTGCAAAGCAGTAGATAAGGAAGCTACACTTCTTTTCGTGATTGTTTCTGAATTTACTGATGATACAGATCCTGTCAGTGTAGTTTTTTTCTGTACGGCATATCCTACAACGACTGCTTCTTCCAACAGGATTGCGTCGTTCTTTAGCCTGACATTCAGCGTAGTCTGATTACCTACCGTAAACGTTTGTTTCTGATAACCCACGTATGAAAATACGAGTTTATCACCTTTGTTTACTGTAATCGCATAGTTCCCGTCTACATCTGTAGTTGTACCTCGACTGGTACCCTCTACAAAGATAGCAACACCGGGTAAAACATCGGATTCGTCCGATACTACCCCTCTTAAAGTAAAATTCTGTGCATACAAGCAAACAGAACTTATCCAGAAAATGGAGAATAGGAGTTTTCTCATAATACAATGTGATTTAGTTTGAGACTTTATATATTAAGTTTATGATTATTACTTTTCAGACAGCTTTTCCAGTGTCTTCCAGCATTGATATAACCCACGAGGAACATGAAAACACCCCTTCCATTTTCCTCCTTTGAGCTGTAAAAGTACTTCACCCCTTCGATTCAGATAACCAAACCATTCAGGGTGCAAAGGGTCCTTGAAACGGTTCCAAGTGTATTCATGGACTTTCTCGAACCACGTAAAGCATTCGTTGGAACCGGTTAACCGATAACCCTTCAGCAAAGAGATCAGTGTCTCAATATGTACCCACCACAATTTCTGATCCCACTCCAACTGTTGAAGAGGATATCCCAGACGATCCATATAATAATAGATGCCGCCGTATTCTTTATCCCATCCGTAGTTGAGCATGGTTAATGTGATTTCGGTCGCTTTCTTGCTTAATTCAGGCCGATTCAGACGAACAGCCAAATCCATAACAAACCACATGGCCTCAATGGCATGTCCGGGATTGATAAGCCTTCCCTCGAACGTATCGGATAATTGTCCGTCGAGCGTAACATTTTCAACGATAAGGCCGCCAAGCTCGGGACGATAAAAAACGTCCATCACTTCATGTACGCATGTCCGCATGGTTTCCTTCAAGAAGTTTTCATCTAAAAGATGCTGTATTTCCAGCGCTAAATTGCACATGATCATAGGGAGCGCAAAAGTCTTCAGGCTGCGTGTACCGGGATAAGACTTATCCCATTTCCCTTTCGGGCTTTCGATGCGGGATAAAATGATATCGAACGTATTTCGGGCTATATCCGCATACTCCTGATTACCGGTAGCCAGATTAAGTTGTCCGAAAGCCATGGCCGCGAATATGTAGGAGAAGATATTATAAGGTTCAACAAGCGGCGCTCCCTCGCGGTTGAGCGAGAAATACCATTTGCACTTCCCGTCGTGACCGTATTTCTTTAAAAATTCTCCTCCCTGTACGGCGCAGTCCAACCACTCCTTACGCCGTTCCACTTTATTGTAAAGCATAGCGAACATCCACACTTCACGGGCTTGTAGCCAGATGAATTTATCCGTATCGAATATATTTCCTTCTCTGTCTAAACAAGTAAAGTATCCACCATACTTTTTATCTTGTGAATGTTCGAGCCAGAAAGGAAGTATTTCATTAAACAGTTCATCTTTATACTGGTTGGCAAGTTTATTAAAATCCATATCTATAATTTTTAAAGTCAATTCTTTAATTTAGTCCAATAGCGTTCAATCTCTTCCAACGATTTACCGGTGGTCTCCGGTATCATTTTCCATACAATCAGGATATAGGGTATGCACATTACGGCAAAAAGAATGAATGTTCCGGCGGGGGTTAAGTTCCGGAGCATCCAGGGGGTTAATTGCCCGATGAGATACGTGCCGATCCACAGTGAAAAGCCTGCGATAGACATAGCCAATCCTCTGACTCTGGTGGGGTACATTTCGGATAACAGTACCCAGACAACAGCGCAGATGGAGATTGCACAACAGAAAACATAAAGTAGAAAGAAGATCAACAGGAAAGGGTTGGGAATACTTAATGACCCGCCATAAATGAAATAAAGGGCGATGAAAACCAAGCTAAGGATCATACCGGACACTCCATAATAAACAAGATTCTTACGCCCTACTTTGTCAATGATCACCAAAGCCAAAAGGGTGGTCAACATATTCACCAAGCCTACCAATACCTGATAGAACAAGGAATCGCCACTTGATAATCCGGCATTCTCGAAAATGGAAGGGCCATAATAAAGAACAGCATTTACGCCCATGAATTGTCCCAGGATAGCTATGGCAGAACCGATAATCACGGCCTTCCGGATGCCGGGTGTCAAGAGTACGGACCAATCGGACTTGGTGTCATTCCGAATGACGGATTTCGTTTCGTTCATTTGAGTGATAGCCTCCGTAGTGGAGGTATAAATGCGTTCCAGTATGTTCCGCGCCTGTGTTTCCTTTCGCTGTAGAATGAGCCAGCGCGGACTTTCTGGAATGAAGAAAACGATAAGGAAGAATAACAAAGCGGGTAGCGTTTCCATACCCAGCATGCCTCTCCAAATTTCGCTGACAAAGATTTTGTCCAACCATACATTGTTGAAATCCGGCTTACCTTCGGCCAACGCCAACAACTGATAGTTGACAAGGTAAGCCCCCAGAAAACCTACTGTAATGGCCAATTGATAAAGAGAGACAAACCGGCCACGATATTGCGCCACAGACATTTCCGAAATATACAGGGGCGAAATGATAGAGACAATACCAATACCTATGCCGCCGATAATCCGGTAGGCTACCAATTGACCGAAGTTGTAACATAACGCGCACCCGATAGCCGAAACCGAAAATAAGACCGCGGATATGATCATGGTGTACTTGCGGCCGATCCTATCGCTGAGAATACCCGCGCATGCTACACCGGCTATCGAACCTACAAGCGCACAACCCACATACCAGCCTTGCTGAATGGTGTCTAACCGGAAAAGTTGTGTCACCTGCGAGATCGTACCGGAGATAACCGCAGTATCATATCCGAAGAGAAAGCCGCCCAAAGCTGCTACTACCGATAGGAATACGAGATAACTTAAATTAAAATTCAATTTCATAGACTACTTGATCTGGAAATATTCCTTATACCTGTTATATAAATGTCCGGCTTGCAGATAAGCGGATTGAGGACTCATAAAATGAGAGAACTCAAACGTGATTGCCTTATCGTAACCAGCACGTTTAGCGGCTTCAAGCTTCATGCGTAGCTTGTCGAACTTAATGGGGAAGAAGCGTATCGGCATGTCCCGGTCAAAAGATTCCGCATTCGTCCAACATTGCATGCCATACTTATCGGCCAGTTTTTTGTTGACTTCAAAGAAGGCGTCCAGTTCATCGTAATCAATATGGCCATCCTGAAACGCACAAGCATCAACAACGTCATGTATGCCTGCAAAGATTTCACCCCATTCCCTTTCGTGCTCCCGGACAGAGACAGATTCTTCACGGGTCAGTTTCCCGGTATTACTGCCCATAACCGCTTTTTTCCCATCAATCCATGGGGAGATAAACGTCGGAAGGCCATTGGATATATCCTTACATTGTTTCCCCATGGTATGGAAGGCGTCAATGGCTCCTTTAGTCTGACGACTTATTTCACCGCTGATATACCATCCACCGAAGCTTTTGTATTTTGAACCATAGTTTTCCCATACTTCGTCGATAACATGTTTGTTGTCTTCGATTTCCCACGACAGATCGCCGGTATCCCAGTATTTCCCGGAATCGTACAATCCGAAATAGAACTTCATGCCGTGTTTATCCGCCAGGCGCAAATACATATCCAGTATATCTGTTGAGGGCATATAGCATCCTTTTTTCAGAAGATATCCGGATGGATAGGTGATAAACTTGCGATAACCGGAACGAATCATGATCACGGTGTCTATTCCGATGTTTTTCATGTGTTGGAAATCCATATCCCATTCCTTCTCGCCCCAGTTCTGGTGGGGAATGTCATGGGAGATCTCGTCTAAGAAGGTGCCAGTTATTCTAATCCCATTGCCGGATGGAACAATCAGCTTGCAACTTGCCGCGCTATCGATTGCCGTGCTGTTGGTAGAACTTCCACAGCCGGTAAGAGAAGGCAGTGCAAGCGCCGAGGCTCCGGCCAATGTTGCAGTTTTTAGAAATTCTCTTCGACTACTCATACGTATTTATTTTATGATTTCACCTTGAATGTTTATTGGTTTTTTGTTGAACGGATCAAGCGCCTGATCAATAAGAAGAGCCATTTCGCCTCGTTTAATCTTACGTTCGGGCCTGAATTCGCCCATGTCAAACTGTTTCCACATTTCTGACACTTTGCTTTGAACGCTTCCGGCGCCCGGCAATCCTGCCAATTCCATAACTTTATCAATAAGGCCGACAGCATCGTTCAAGGTCAACGTTGAGCCCAATGATTTCAGGAGTTTACCTGTTCCCGGATAGAACTCTTCCAATCCGCTCAGTTCAGAGGTTACCAAGACCGTATCTGCTCTGAACCAGGTTTCGTTCGACCAGTCTACACTCTTTCCGACACCTTTCAGGATGCCAGTTGAACCGATACGCTGGTAAACCTTGAATGCCGGATGGCTCACAGGTACATCTCTGTAAGGAAAGAGGTAGCCATTTGCTTTTAGCAGGACGTTTTGTACGTCTCTCACGGAAACTTCCCTCACTTCTATATTCTTACAGACAGAAAGCGCCGCCAATATTCCGGCTGCCTGACCGATTTCCAATACAACCGGTTGCAGGCGCGTACTTCCATTGATAATGTTTGAAACAGAGATAGATTTCTCGGCTACAATCAAACCGTCCACGTCCTTAGGAATTAATGTTCCTAACGGAAGGCCAAATGAAGGAATCGGGTGGAAATACAGATCGGGGATATCTTCATTTCCTTCGTAGCAGGTGTGGTGATGATCCACCGGATAATCTCCTACGGCGATGCAGGTTCTATAGGTGTTGTCTGTTCCATATGGATCGACTACATGATTTAAAGTGAAGCGAACTTCGCCATGGATTCTTCGTGATTCTCTGTGATAAGGAATGTAAGGTAGTTTGTCGGCCGTTGAATATTCATCATCGGCAAGTCCTAATGTGTTGAAGCCCAATTCATGCTGAATAAAGTAAACGAAACGTATCGTACGTTCTTTGGCTCCCTTAAGAGCTTCAATGCGCTCTTGCGGAGTCATCTCGAGAATGTTGACGTAATAGTCGTTACCCTCGATGGGCCAGTTGATCATATACTTATTGTTAGGTAATTTCCCGTAAGTGAGCATCATGTCTTTCGACCAAACCCTATGAGGCTCTTTGGGACTAACGCATTGGTTGTTGTCACAACAACAGGCAAATTCCGCCGGGTCGTAATTGGCGGGTCTGGGTATGGTTACATCTTTACCATATTCTTTTAGGATGGCGACATAAGTGATATCCTGGATAATATTATTCTTTTCCCCGGGTGCTACACTTTCCCGGGTGTCATGCTTACTTTCCATACCAATGTCATATCCTGCGCCACATGCTTTTGCTATATCACCAAGCTCAGTGGCATCGATCAATCTTTTTGCAGAAATTGTTTGCGGTTTACCTTTGTATATAACTTCAACAATCCATGATCCAGAGGATCGCGTCACATTTTTTACAACGGTCTGCTTCTGGATGCTGAGGTTTGGTTTTTGGGCGGCCATTTCGTGAAATATCTTGTTTCCGACAGAGGGTTCAAACAATGTATGACTAACCCATCCAGTTGCCAAAGCGTCCGATCCTCCGTAATAGTTTTCCAGATGCTGCCTGAACTCTTTCCAGAGGCCTCCTTGCAGGAAGTGGTTGCCATCAGTGGCGCTCACTCCGGCGGAAGTCAGCATACCGCCAAGCCATTCCGATTCTTCCACAATAAGTGTATTCACTCCTAACCTGGCCGATTGAATGCCGGCTGTGATGCCGCTGGCTCCTCCTCCTATAATCAGGACATCTGTCTGCTTTTCATCGGATCTGCTGCATGAAATAATTGTCAACAGGATAAAACTGCAAAGTGTAGATCGTATTAATTCTTTCATTGGATATATTTAAAATTATTCGTTATCATGTTTTTCACTGGGTACAAATATAGGTATATTTATTAATTATCCAATATATAATAAATATATTTATTAATTATAGGTATTTTTAACTATGGCCTTAATTAACTATGGGCTAATTTATATTTTAACGAAATGGTTTGGGGTTATCGCCATACGCATCGCACAAAGGGTTCATCCTACTTAGGGCATGTGTTTAGATAGGGAAATCAATAATCCGATCAGCAAGGCGTTTGAAGAAAGTGAAGGCAAGAAAAAGATTTTTGCTCTGTAGAGAAGGAAACTTCCTCTCTTATGAACGGTTTGATGCGATATCGCCTTTTTATATCGAAAAGATCGTCTCTCTGGGATTACATGGAGTGGAAAAATATCATAATGTTACCTGACGATCGCACTTTAATTTCCTCCGCTGGCTTGTATTTCCATATTTTTTTAGATATTTGCTGAAAATACTGCCGTAATGAAATCTATTAAGAGTTTTGCAGAATTAACAGCGCATTTAAAGGGATTGAAGCGCAGACGGCGCGTGGCTGTTGTTTGCGCCAATGACCCGAATACGGAATACGCTATTTCCCGCGCGCATGAAGAGGGGATAGCAGAATTTCTGATGGTCGGTGACCCCGCAAACCCCGATGAAGCCGCCCGGGAAGCTGTGCGTATGGTAAACGAAGGGGAAGCGGATATCCTGATGAAAGGGATCATTAATACGGATAACTTGTTACATGCCATTCTGGATAAGGAAAAGG
>JAISXD010000037.1 GCA_031270665.1 Tannerellaceae bacterium
CTATATCGAGAAGAAAAACAGCAAAAAAGGATTATTTTTGAATACTGTTTGAAAAAATATCGTATGTTTGCAGACCAAATGATGTGTTTTTCTGTCTATCTCTTTTTAAGAGACGGAAAGAAATGATTACGTCAAAATGCTAATCTTTAATATCTTTTACACATTCAGGTTATTTTGGAATTTGTATTCCTGTTTGCATTTGATTTGAAAAAAATGTTATATTTTCGGTTGCATGTGAATGAATAAAGTTCTCCCCTCAATCAGGCTTTGGGCTGAAGTCAAGAAATTTTCTCCCGAATCGTAAAATATTGCCGGTATATTTGTTTTTATAGATAAAATCCTGTAATTTTACAGGAACTGACACTATAAAGGCAACTTACCATGGACAGGAGAGATTTTCTATTTCGTTTGGGTTTCGGTACAACTCTTTCAATTGCAGGGGCCTTTATCGTTGACAAGGCTTTTTCGGCAGGTTTTACGAGTTCGCAGGAATTATCCGAATCGCCTTCCGGTTTTCCGGAATTATCAAAGGATGTGACAAAACGTTTTGAAGATGACAAATTAATCCTGTTCGGAGGGCGATCCAACTGTTATGTAAACAAGACCGGGGCAAAAGTCATCGGATGGATGGATGGAAAGAATAGTCTAAAGGTTATCTCTTCCCATATCTCGGAATACTATTCTGTAGAACATACAGACGCGCTGGAATCATCTGTCGCCATGTTCATCTGCCAACTGGGAGAAGCGGGATTGCTGGCTTCTCCGTTTTACGTTACCATGTATGAAACCTGTTGAAAAGGCCATGACCCCGAACAAAGAGCTGTTCGTCATCGAACGCGCCCCGAACAGCTATATATTATATTCCCCCTTGAATAAAAAGGTGGGAGTTATCAACCATTCGGGGGTAAATACAATTGCCCGGTATCTTGATGGGGAATTGCTCTCAAACAAGGAAAAAGAATATATCGACACACTCCGCCGGAATCAGTTTTTGAACGAAACCGAGTTGGCGGCTCCTGTTTTCCCGGATAATTATGTCTTTATGCCTCACGAAGTAACCCTGTTCGCCACCAGCAGATGCAATCTTCGTTGCAGGTATTGTTATGCGGATGCGGGAAAGAAAAGTTTGGATATGGCGATGGATATAGCAAAAACAGCCATCGATCTTGTCGCTAAAAATGCGGGATTACTAGGTTTACCACAATTCACTGTAGGGTTCCATGGCGGAGGCGAACCAACCGTGGCATGGGAATTAGTAAGTAATGCCGTTGATTACGCCCATGAAAAGGCGTATGAAATGGGACTTAATGTAGAGGTTTTTGCAGCCACCAACGGCATGTTTACGGTTAAGCAACGGGATTTTATCCTTAGGAAGTTTTCCAATCTGAATATTTCCATCGATGGGCCGGAAGACATCCAGAATTACAACCGTCCGACGGCGAACGGAGCCGGTTCTTTCGAAATCATAAAAAATAACCTGAAATTCTTAGACGAACATCATTTCAGTTATGGGGTAAGAAGTACCATTACGGCAAAAGATGTTTGCAGGATCGAAGAAATTGTGGCATGGTTCAAGTCGGAATTTAATATCCGCTTCCTGCACCTGGAACCGGTATGGCAATGCGGAAGATGCCTGACAAGCGGAGAATCTTCTCCCTCGGACGATGATTTTATCAACTATTTCATTAAAGGGTCTCAAAAAGCGAAAGAGTTGGGCATTGATTTGATATATAGCGGCCTGAGGCTTGACTCCCTCATTTCAAAATTTTGTGGAGCAGCCGGCGACGGCTTCAATGTCTTACCTGACGGAACAATTACTTCCTGTTATGAAATAACGGAAAATGACGATCCGAAAGCAGCGCTTTTCCATTATGGGAAATACGACTCTGGAAAGAAAGAATTCGTATTCGATAACGAAAAGATAAAACGGCTGCAAAAATACTCGGTTGAAAACCTGGAATATTGCAGGGACTGTTTCTGTAAATGGCATTGTGCGGGAGATTGTATCTCCAAAGTTTTTGATGCCAACGGTTCTTTTGAACACAAAGGCAGCTCGCGTTGCTATCTGAACAGGCAATTAACAATTCATGAACTTGAAACAATAATTTCAAATCGAACTAATTAGAAATGAAACCGGACGATAAGCCAAAGAAAACAGAAGATGTTTTCGAAGACCCCCGATTATTTGTAGTAATAGGGGAGGAGTCTTTCCCCAGAACCGGATTGGAAAGCGCTTTTATAGATTATTCCAGCATCAACCCGGAATCCACAAGTATGGAAGTGAAACCATCTGAAACCATTACGTATTCGGGAATAATGGATTCTACGCGGGTTACTTCGTACTGTTTATGCTTTATGATCTCAAAGGTAATGACCGTATGTAGTTGTAACAAACAACGTCCGGTCTGCGATTGCCACGGATATGTGAGACGCTCATCGGGAACTACCATCACAACCGGTTGCAGTTGTGCGCCGGTACATTAATTATACGTATATGAAAACTTCCTGTTATTTTATAGTTTTACTTCTATCCCCTGCTTTCTGTCTGTTTCCGGCGGCGCAGGAAAAAACCGAATATAAGGAGCTCAGCCTGCACGACCCTTATGCCTATGATACCGCAGAGAAAATGTATGCCGTTGCCGAGACCTTGCCCTATTCTTCAAAAGCAGAGTTCATCATTAACGAGATAACAAAGAGTATCAATAACGGAACCCTGATAGAAAATAGCACTGTGTGGAATAATCTGCAAAAACTGGAACCCTATCGCATGCATCCGAACGTTCAGGGAGCCGTAAACAACTGGGTGGAAAAAACAGTAGAAAAAATAAAGAAGCAAAAAAGTAAGATTACCCCGCTCAAATCATTGCAACTCATTGGCTCGTACTATACGTCCGGCGACTTTAACCGTGTTGTGGAAGAATCCAGGAAAGAGCTTGCGAATGATTACCTGAACCCCGATTTACGTAACAATATGGCTCTTGCCCTGATTCATCTGAATCAAGATTTTTGCGCCCAGGTAGAATTGGAGATACTGACTAAACTATACGACTCTTATCCTGCGGGATTAATCAATCTTACAGTCGTATATGAACGGTTGAACAGAAGTGATGACGCCGGAAAGTTAGCAATGAATTTGCATAGGTTGCTACTCGATCGTGAAATAGATATTCCACAGGTTCGTTTCAATTCCGCCTGGGTTGAAAATAAAAGAGGAGATTTTGAGGCGGCCGAACATATCCTGGATTATCCCAAACCATTAAAAGACAAAAAGATTGCAAAATTCCATTCCCTGAGAATCCTGAATATTAAACAATTCGACCAGGAACTAAACAAAGAATAAAATGCGTTGGGTATTGATCAGGCCGCTATGCCGGAGTTTATTCTACGATCCGGAAACCCAGGAGCCTTTAGGACTGGAATATCTTTCGTCCGTATTAAAGAAAGCCGGGCATCAGGTGTTGATACTCGACAATACCCTGAATAATCTGGAGGATATAAAACTTGCCCGGAGAGCGACATCTTTTCAACCGGACGCCGTAGGGTTCTCCATAACAACCGGAAGAGAGTTGGATTCCGTAAAAAATATAACATCTGAACTCGAAAGGATACTCAATGGAAGACAAATACTCTGGATGGCCGGAGGAAACTATCCTACTACCGAACACGAAAGCGCCTTGAGGGAATTACCCGGAGATTTTCATATACTGAAATACGATGGAGAAATATCAATTCTGAAAATCAGCAGGCTTTGGGAAGAAGGATTGATTGACACGTTACCCCGCTTAATAAACGGAGAGCCTCAAATCGAACTTGATGAATTGCCTTTTCCGGAAAGGCCTTATTCTCATTACCTGAAAAACTTCGGCTGGGCGTTTAATCTTCAGGGATCGCGAGGATGTTGCAGCGCCTGTAAATACTGCGCTTCGAGTGGAATGAGAGGAAACCTTACTTCCTGGAGGGGAAGAAGCCCGGAAAGCATGGCCAATGAAATAGCTTTTTTATATACAATCTATTCGGCCCGGTCGTTTAATTTCGTAGATGAAGATTTCCTTGGGCCGCCCGTTCGCGCGTTGGAAAGAGCAAAGAAATTTTCAGAAGAGATTACCCGCCGCCGTCTTAAAATTACATTCGGCATACAGGTCAGGCCAAATTCCCTGTCCGAAGAAGTCATCGATTATCTTGCAAAAGCCGGCCTGAAATATGTATTTATGGGGATTGAATCCGATAATCCCTGCGATTTCAAAAGCTGGGGGAGAGCTTTCTGCGACAAGACCTGGACTTGGGTAGAATGTCTGCAGGAAAAGGGTATCGAGGTGAATGCCGGAACCTTACTATTTCATCCGGATTGTTCGTTTGAAGGTATCCGGCGCTTTGCAACAAACCTGCGGCAATACGGATTACTCAATTACCGAACGGCCTCAAACAGGCTGGATGGCATGCCCGGCTCATTTTTCCATAAAAAATATATATCCGAACATCCGGAGGAAACTTCTCCGGGAATCATCCGGCTACCATTTGTGAATCAAGCTATCGAACCGTTCTATAAAACCGTACTGAACGTATTGGCTCCAATAGAAATTCCATCCATGCACGCATTATGTATCATGCCGATTGTCCAGACGAAAAGAATTTTCAGCAACTCGGAAGAAAAATACCTGTCGTTGAAGAAAATAAACTCCGATTGCGACAACAAAGTCGCTTCCTGCTTCTTCTCGATACTTGAAATGTATGAAAATGAAGCGTATTCAGAGCAGCGAATCGACGAGTTACTGAACGATAACATCCGGTTCGGAAAAGTCATTATGGACAGGTTGGCTGAAAACCGCTTCATCCATGAAACAGTATAACATTGTCGCGCCAATCTGTTCCGTAAGAGAAGTAGAGCCGGTATTGAAAGCCGGAGCCGGAGAGGTTTACTTCGGAATTATGCCGGAAAACTGGATAAAAAAATATGGGAATGCAGATTTCATCTCCCGCCGCCAGAATGAAAAGGCGCATCTTTCAACTTACAATGACCTGTCGGAAATTGTCCGGATTGCCAGCGATTACGGATGTGAATCCACCTTGGCGCTTAACGCGCGTTATTCAGAGAATCAAATGCCCTATATTTATGAAATTCTCAATGAATGGGAAGCCCGGGGCGGCCATTCCGTTATAGCTGCCGATATGGAACTCCTGCTTTGGTTAGACGGGAAGGGGAGCCGGCTTAGAAGGCAGTTGTCCGTTATGACGGGAATTTTCAATAAGCACAGTGTCGGTTTCTTCAAACAATTTGATATTTCGAGAGTTGTATTGCCCAGGGAAATGGCGATGGAAGAAATCCGTGAATTTATGAAATACACAAATCGAGAGGTGGACTACGAGATAATTGTAATGTTTCAAAAATGTGAATTTATAGATTCGTTCTGCCGGTTTTATCATTCGGTTGCTGAAGAGCACGGATGTCAAATGACGTTTTTATGCGGGAACATGAAAATGAATCATTTGAACAATAACGACCTGCTTACTCCATTTTGTGCAGCCTGTAAATTACATGCTTTGAGAGAAACGGGGATAACCAATTTCAAGATTGCCGGAAGGGCTTATCCTGCGGAACTTATTATTAAATCCATCGGATTTATAAAACAAACGCTTGATAATTATTTCCCTTCGTATGTGGATATCCAAAACAATTACAAATCTATATTCGGGCGCAGTTGCCGGATAAAAAACTGCTATTACCGATAAAATTGCCCCCCGATATGGAAATATGCTATAAGATTGATTTCAGAAGACCGGATAAAATAGAAATTCCTTCGTGTAAACGAATCTATTTCGGGCATGAAACCTGTGAAAAACTTTTACCGGAATTTAATGAAATCAGGAAATTACTGGAACTCTCCGAAAAACGAAACCTGGAACTGACTTTTGTAACGCCTTTCCTGACAGATAAAGGAATAGAAAAGGTAATGCGTTTCCTGGAAGAATTAAAAACAGCTGTTCAGGATTTTGAAATTGTAGTTTCCGATTGGGGATTGCTTCACCTGATTTCGTCAAATAAAACCGGGATTCCTGTCATAAGCCGGTTTCTGACGGGGCAACAAACCGATTTCAGGCTGAACCGATTTGAAAAGACGCCTCCGCTTGAGATGGAAGAACACCTTGCCTCCTGTACGTTGTTGAAAAAACAGTCCCTGGCCTTTTTTGACAGATACGGAATCGAACGGTTTGAATTAAGCAATACGCCGCAAACGGTTAAAACGGGCGACTGTGATAAATACCGTTACTCTCTGTACATTCCTTTTATACCTCTGAGTATTTTCAGAACTTGTCCGGAAAATTTCGATTTCAACCATATCCGGGAAAACTGTAATTCCCGTATGTGTAAAAGAAACCGGGTAGAATGGAGTAACCCGGCTTCCGGATATAAAATCTATTGCATAGATAACGCTCTTTACTATGCCAATCCGGATTACGAAGCGAAACTTCACGACAATATGTACATTGACAGGATTGTCTGCGATATTGCAACGCCTTTTCTGTAGCGGCTTACGGATTTTCCAGGATTTTTGCCCTTTGGGCGTTATATACCTCTTTACTTATCAATCCCTTATCAAACATATCCTTCAAGCGACGAAGTTTTTCCGTTGCAGAACCGGTTAGCTCCTCCTTTAACATCGGAGACGGGTTTCTTTTAGTAGAAGACGCATTTTCTTTTACCGGAGTAGTAACGGTCTCTTTTTGCAGAGGGCTTAGGTCATATTGATGATATGACTTATAATTCAGCGCCCAAAAAAAGGGAATTCCGAGGAGAAAAATGCCCCCTGCAATAGCTCCCACGTTAACACGTTCAACCCTTGAAAAAGAAGAATATAACGTATTATACCCCTCTTTTTCGATTCTCACGTCCGTATTACTACCTATAATTTTAGTATCGCCGTAACGATAAGGCGTTTGTCCGACATATTTTCCATTTAAATACAACGTTGCGCCCTCCGGATTGGACATGATTCTCGTACTACTGTAGCAACCGGTAAGAAGCATCAAAAAAGCCAAAACCCTGATGTTGAAATTCGCGCGTCTCATCTTATTAAAACTTTTATTACTGACTAACTAAAATAGATTCTGTAAAAATCAAAACATAAACAAAAGTAATGAAAAAAAGGAGTTATCCCATCACGGGCAACTCCTTTTATTTAAAGTAATTATATAATTGCTAAATTATTAGTTCCGAAAGAACACATGCTTGTCTACCACGTCAATCGTAATTGGTTTGTTTTTATCGATTGTACCTCCCAATAGTTGTTTGGAAAGTTCGTTTAAGACGTATTTCTGTATTACGCGTTTTACCGGGCGGGCGCCAAATTGCGGGTTGTAGCCTTCTTCGGAAATGAATTGAAGTACGTCGTTTGTAAAGTGGAGCGTAAGGCCGTTTTGTTCCAGCATCTTCTGAATGCCTTCCAGCTGTAATACCACGATCTTCCGGATTTCCTGTTCGTTCAACGGCGTAAACATGATGATCTCATCAATACGGTTGAGAAATTCGGGGCGAATGGTCTTCTTCAATAGTTCCATTACCTCGTTCTTTGTCTGTTCGGCGACTGCCTCCTGATTCTGAGGCGTCATCTTCTCGAAGTTCTCGCGGATCAGTGAAGAACCCATATTACTTGTCATGATGATGATGGTATTCCTGAAGTTTACCACACGTCCTTTATTATCCGTCAGGCGGCCGTCGTCTAATACCTGCAATAAGATATTGAATACGTCGGGGTGCGCCTTTTCTATCTCGTCGAACAAGACGACCGAATATGGTTTCCGCCGGATCGCTTCCGTTAATTGTCCTCCTTCATCATAACCTACGTATCCGGGAGGTGCGCCTATCAGACGGGAAGCGCTGAACTTTTCCTGATACTCGCTCATGTCGATACGCGTCATCATATTTTCGTCGTCAAACAAATATTCGGCCAACGCTTTGGCAAGCTCTGTTTTACCTACTCCCGTGGTGCCTAAGAAAATGAAAGAACCTATCGGGCGTTTGGGGTCTTGCATGCCGGCGCGGCTACGGCGTACGGCGTCGGCTACGGCGGCAATCGCTTCTTCCTGTCCTACCACCCGCCGGTGCAGTTCGTCTTCCAGGTGTAGCAGTTTCTCCCGTTCGCTCTGCATCATTTTATTCACCGGGATGCCTGTCCAGCGGGATACGATATCGGCAATGTCTTCGCTGTCTACCTCTTCTTTAATCATGGCCGAGGCGCCCTGCATCTGATGTAATTGCGCTTGTATCGATTCATTTTCTTCTTCTTTGGCTTTGATTTTTCCGTAACGGATTTCGGCCACTTTGCCATAATCGCCTTCCCGTTCGGCTTTGTCGGCTTCAAATTTCAGGTTCTCGATATCTATCTTGTTTTGCTGGATACGGTTTACAAGCGCCCGTTCGCTTTCCCACTGCGCCTTTTGTTTCTTTTCTTCTTCTTTCAAATCGGCGATTTCCTTGTTCAGTTCATCCAGTTTGGGTTTGTCGCCTTCACGCTTGATCGCTTCGCGTTCTATTTCCAACTGTTTGATACGGCGGCTTATTTCATCCAATGATTCGGGTACGGAGTCTACCTGTATACGCAGACGGGCGGCCGCTTCGTCCATCAGGTCGATCGCCTTGTCAGGCAAAAACCGGTCGGTGATATACCGCGACGATAATTTAACGGCAGAAATAATCGCATCGTCTTTGATACGCACCTTGTGATGATTCTCATATTTTTCTTTCAATCCGCGAAGGATAGAGATAGAGTCTAATTCATCCGGCTCGTCTACCGTAACAACCTGGAAACGGCGTTCCAGCGCTTTATCTTTTTCAAAATATTTTTGATATTCGTCCAGGGTGGTGGCTCCTATCGAGCGTAATTCGCCTCGCGCCAAAGCCGGTTTCAGGATATTGGCGGCATCCATGGCGCCTTCGCTCTTACCGGCCCCTACCAGCGTATGGATTTCATCGATAAACAGAATGATTTCGCCATCCGATTGAATGACTTCATTGACTACCGCTTTCAATCGCTCTTCAAACTCGCCTTTATACTTAGCCCCGGCAATCAAAGCGCCCATATCCAGAGAGAATAGTTGTTTCGATTTCAGGTTCTCCGGTACGTCTGCACGAACGATACGGTGTGCCAACCCTTCGGCAATAGCCGTTTTACCAACCCCCGGTTCGCCTATCAGGATAGGGTTATTCTTCGTCCGGCGGCTTAATATCTGAAGCACGCGGCGTATTTCATCATCACGTCCGATTACCGGGTCCAACTTTCCGTTTCGTGCACGCTCATTCAGGTTGACGGCATATTTACCCAACGCATCATAGGTTTCTTCCGCCGACTGACTGGTTACCTTATTCCCTTTGCGCAATTCGTCGATAGCCAGCAGTAATTCTTTTTCGTTCATGCCGGCATCTTTCAATAGTTGCGAGGCTGCGCTCTTTTCTGTTAATAAAGCTAAGAGGATGTGTTCGAGCGAAACGTACTGGTCGCCCATTTTACCGGAATAATCAATTGCTTTCTGCAATACGGTATTTGTTTCTTTAGAAAGATAAGGCTCGCCTCCCGAAACTTTGGGATATGAATCAATCTGTATATCCAATACCCTGTTTACGTTTTGGATATTTACCCCAAGTTTTTGAAAGAGGAAATGGGTAATACTTTCTCCTGTCATAATGACGGCTTTCAGCAAGTGGGTCGTTTCAATTACCTGTTGGTTCTTTTGAGAAACCAACTGTACCGCCTGTTGTACCGCCTCCTGTGATTTAATTGTAAAATTGTTTAAATTCATATATTTAGTAATTTTAATTTTTTCTTTTTGTCCGAATTCTTTGCACATACAGTTACAAAACAAATGCCAAATGAAACAAATGCCATTTTGGCTTAACGGATGTATTTAATCCCTTATGTTTAGTCCTTCGAGATTCGCCCGGCACGGTATTTTGGGCGCAGCACGCTTTGATGAACCGGCCGGGAGGGAGAACGGGAGGGAAAATAAGGATAAACACATCAAACCTATATGCTGTTGTCTTGATAAATGATACTTTTGCAGACAGTAAAAATGAAAGGATATGATAACAATCATCTCATCGGCCAAGACAATGACAGACGCTTCCGGCGTGAAGGCGCCTCTGGCAACGACTCCCCGTTTTATAAAGGAAGCAAAGGAGATAGCTTTGTATATGGCACAATTCCCGGCGGAAGAATTAAGGCGTATATTGAAAATAAATTCCACCCTGTCGGCCGGAAACTATTTACGTTTTCAGCATTTCCATTCGGACGACAGCCCTTCGCTGCAAGCCCTGTTAGCCTATACGGGCGTAGTTTTTAAAAACATAAATCCCGCCGATTTCTCGCCCGTCGATTTCTTATTCGCACAGGATAGCTTGCGGATTGCCTCTTTCTGCTACGGCCTTCTCCGCCCCTTAGACATGATAAAGCCGTATCGTATGGAAGGCGATGTGAAAATCCCGGAAGCAGGCGATGGCGCTGTATATACCTACTGGCGCGACAGACAGACCGATACCCTTATCGATGCTGTCAAAGGGTCGGATAATATCCTGATAAACCTTGCCGCCGTGGATATACAGCCTGCTTTCCGGTGGAAGAAAGCGGCGGAAGAGACCCGCATCATCACACCCTACTTTAAAATATGGAAAGGCAATAAAGCCCAGACAATTGTGATATATGCCAAAATGGCTCGCGGACAGATGGTGCGCTACATCATAAAAAACCGGATTAGTAATCCCGAAGAACTGAAACACTTTTCCTGGGAAGGCTTCAGCTATAACGAAGAGCTTTCGGGGAGGGATCGCTGGGTTTTTCTGCAGAGCTAAGGGGTTTGCAATTTCTCTTTTAAAAATTGTCCGGTATAGGACGCTGTGCATTTGATGATTTCTTCCGGGGCGCCTGCACAAACTAAATGGCCGCCGGCGTTGCCGCCTTCAGGACCTAAATCGATTATATAATCGGCGCATTTGATTATATCCATGTTATGTTCTATGATTACTACGCTATGCCCTTTTTCAATTAACGCATAGAAAGCTTTCAATAATGTTTTAATATCGTGGAAGTGGAGCCCGGTTGTCGGTTCGTCGAATACAAACAGGGTGGGTTGTTGTTTGTCTTGCCCCAGGTAAGAAGCCAGCTTCACCCGTTGGTTTTCGCCGCCGGAAAGGGTGGAAGAGGTCTGTCCAAGTTTGATATAGCCTAAACCGACATCCTGCAAAGGTTTGAGGCGTCTGACGATTTTTTTCCCCTGACTGTCTTTTGATTCGCCGAAAAATTCGATTGCTTGGTTTACCGTCATTTCCAGTACGTCATAGATGTTGGCGCCTTTGTATTCGACTTCTAATATATCCGGTCTGAAACGTTTGCCGTGGCAGACATCACATTCGAGGGAAATATCGGCCATAAACTGCATTTCGATCGTAATTTTTCCTTCTCCCTTACATTCTTCGCACCGCCCGCCTTCTTTATTGAAAGAGAAGTAAGCCGATGAGAATCCTACTTGCCGGGCTAATGGCTGTTCGGCAAATAATTTCCGGATTTCATCATAGGCGCCTATGTAGGTTACAGGGTTGGAACGGGAGCTTTTACCGATGGAGTTCTGATCAACAAATTCAATGCCCTTTATCAAATGCAAGTCTCCTTCCAGCGCTTTGCAGTCTACAGCCGCCCGCCCGGCATCGTCGAGCTGATGTTTAACGCCTTCGTAGAAAATATCACGAACCAGCGTACTTTTACCCGAACCGCTTACGCCCGTAACGACCGTTATCACATGCAAGGGGAATTTCACATCAATCCCTTTAAGGTTGTTTTTGCGGGCGCCTTTTATTTCAATGTAATTATTCCATGGCCGGCGAAAGGGGGGAATCGCTATCCGGTCTTCGCCTGTGAGGTAACGTACGGTATAACTGTCGGTATTGCTATGTAGGTTGTTAATATCGCCCTGGTAAACCACTTCGCCGCCCAATCTTCCGGCTTTAGGGCCGATATCGATTATATAATCGGCGGCGCGGATGATTTCTTCGTCATGCTCTACCACGATAACGGTATTGCCCAGCGCCTGTAACTGCCGTAATACTTTAATAAGCAAATCCGTATCGCGGGAATGAAGGCCAATACTCGGTTCGTCTAAGATATAAAGCGAACCGACGAGGCTACTCCCCAAGGAGGTGGCCAGATTGATACGCTGGCTTTCTCCGCCGGAAAGGGAAGAGGAAAGACGGTCTAAGGTAAGATAGCCCAAACCTACGTCGAGTAAGAATTGCAAACGGTTATGAATCTCCGCCAGCAATCGTTTGGCTATGGCCGCATCGGTTTCGTTTAGTTGCAAGTTGTCGAAAAAGGCTTTCAACCCGGTAATCGGGAGGGTTACTAATCGGGCAATGTTCTGCCCGCCTACCGTTACATATAAAGCCTGCGGTTTCAGGCGGCTTCCTTTACAGACGGGGCATACCGTTTTCCCCCGGTAACGGGCCTGCAGCACACGGTATTGAATCTTATAGAGGTTTTCTTCTACGAACGAAAAAAAGCGGTCGATACCATGAAGCCCTTTGGCTCCATGCCACAGTAGCGCTTTTTCGTTTTCCGTTAAGTCATAATACGGGCGGTGTATCGGGAAATTGTATTGGGCGCTTTGATGGATAAACCCGTGGAGCCATTCGCTCATCTTCTCGCCTTTCCAGCAGACAACGGCGCCTTCGTATACGGAAAGGCTTTTGTCCGGAATCACCAGGTTTTCGTCAATCCCCAATACCTTTCCGAACCCTTCGCACGTAAGGCAGGCTCCCACCGGATTATTAAAGCTGAACATCCTGTCCGACGGTTCTTCAAAGGTAATACCGTCGGCTTCAAACTTTTTGGAGAACGCTTTCGTTACGGTTCCCCCGGCCGTATAAATACGGATAAAGCAGGTACCATGCCCTTCAAAGAAAGCCGTTTCCGCCGAATCGGCCAAGCGGCTCTTCAACGTTTTATCCGTTGAAACCGTCAACCGGTCTACTAATAATTCTATCACGGGAGAAGACAGTAACGCGTCCTTTTCAAGCGCCTCCTGTATCCGGAAGGCCTCGTCATTGATGGAAAGGCGGGTATACCCTTCTTTCAGCAGAATAGCCAATTGCTCTTTCATGCTGCGTCCCTGGGGCAGGATAATCGGAGCGAATACGGCAAAGCGCGTCCCTTCCGGGTAAGACAGCGTCCATTGTACAACGTCGCTTACCTGGTGTTTCTTCACTTCCTGACCGGACGCCGGAGATATCGTCTTCCCTATACGGGCATACAATAAACGAAGGTATTCATACACTTCGGTGGAGGTGCCGACGGTAGACCGGGGATTGCGGGTATTAACCTTCTGCTCGATAGCGATAGCCGGCGGGATACCTTTAATATAATCAGCCTCCGGTTTGCTCATCCGCCCTAAAAACTGCCGGGCGTACGATGACAGGCTTTCCACGTACCTGCGCTGCCCTTCGGCATACAGCGTATCAAAAGCCAACGACGACTTGCCGCTTCCGGACAATCCGGTTATAACAACAAGTTTATCACGGGGAATTTCTACATCTATGTTCTTGAGATTATTGACGCGCGCGCCTTTAATCAGAATGTTATGTTCATCAGCCATACAATAACTTCCTACCTTTCCTTTCAATAAAAACGTGTAAAGATACGGAAATTAACCGGACGAAAAAACAACAGCGTCTGCTATTCTACCCTGTGATAAAGCGTGTGACATCCTATATCTTTTCCCAGCGTCGTTTCGGTTGGCATTTATATTACCGGAGATATGTCGACAGGCGTTGCACATAATGTGCGAAAGGCTGAACGGGTAGCCGGTGAGGGTTTCGCAGGTTATACGAAAGGCCGAATGGGTAGCCGGTGGAGGTTTCGCAGGTTATACGAAAGGCCGGATGGGCAGTCGATGAGGGTTTCGCAGGTTTGTGAAGTTATCCTGCACCTCTTGGCGTATCCTTAAATAAAGAAGGATACGCCAAGAATGGTTGCACAGGTTTTAATTTCTATATATCTTTACAGCAAAATCTTAAAGTACTTAAAACGCAATGAGAAATGTATTAGTAATTGGGGCAACCGGTCAGATTGGTACCGAATTAACGCTGGAACTAAGAAAACGCTACAAGGGAAATATTGTAGCAGGGTACATACCGGGAGCCGAACCTAAAGGGGAATTATTGGAAACAGGCCCTGCCGAAATTGTAGACATCACGAACGACAAACAAATTGCAGATGTAGTATCGAGGTATAAAATTGATACGATTTACAACCTGGCAGCTCTTTTGTCTGCCGTAGCCGAAGCGAAGCCTCAATTGGCCTGGAAAGTAGGCATGGACGGCTTATTTAATGTCTTGGAAGTGGCGCGCGAATATACATGCGCCGTATTTACTCCCAGTTCTATCGGGGTATTCGGCAATAATACGCCCAAAGACCATACGCCCCAGGATACAATCCGTAACCCGCGTACGATGTATGGGGTAACCAAAGTGGGCGGCGAGTTGCTGAGCGATTATTATTTCATCCGTTTTGGAGTAGATACCCGCTCGGTGCGGTTTCCGGGATTAATCTCTTATATTGCCCCTCCTGGCGGCGGCACAACAGACTATGCCGTCGATATCTATTACGAAGCAGTAAGAGGCAATCATTTTATATGCCCGATAGCGGCGGGAACTTTTATGGATATGATGTATATGCCCGATGCATTGCATGCAGCGATTCAACTGATGGAAGCCGACCCGTCGCGCCTGGTACACCGGAACGCGTTTAATATTGCAGCGATGAGTTTCGATCCGGAAATTATCTTTCATAATATAAAGAAATACATTCCGGACTTTACGATGGCGTATCAGGTAGACCCGTTGCGGCAAACGATAGCCGAGTCTTGGCCCAATTCGCTGGACGATACCTGCGCCCGTGAAGAGTGGAACTGGAAACCCGTATACGACCTCGATACCATGACGCAGGATATGCTTACCAAACTAAAAGCAAGGCTTTGAATGTAAGGCATGGCTCACCTTTCTTTTGTATAATAATAATATAAATGTAATGAGGGATAAACCGCTTATTTTGATTACCAATGATGATGGCGTAAATGCTGAGGGGATAAGGGAATTGACAGCCTGTTTGCAGGAATTGGGCGATTTGGCCGTATTTGCGCCGGACGGGCCCCGTTCGGGTATGTCGAGCGCTATTACATCTCTTATCCCTGTTACCTACACGTTAATAAAAGAAGCGCCGGGCCTGCGTGTATATAGCTGTACCGGTACGCCCGTTGACTGTGTAAAATTGGCCGTGAATGACGTCTTGGACAGAAAACCGGATTTAGTGGTTTCCGGTATCAATCACGGGGGGAATATGGCTGTTTGCGTTCATTATTCCGGAACGATGGGAGCCGCCATTGAAGGATGTATTTTAGGTATTCCTTCGATAGGTATTTCATTAACAGACTATACACCAGGCGCCGGGTTCGGCGAATGTTGCCGTTTCGGACGCAAACTCGCCCGCCGCCTCTTAAAAGAAGGGCTTCCGGGTGGGACGTATCTGAATCTGAATGTTCCTAATCTCCCTCATGTGAAAGAGATGAGGGTATGCCGGCAGGCGGCAGGCCGTTTCATTAACGAATATATACGCTCCGAAAACGCATCAGGCAATCCGGTGTATTGGCTGACCGGCAGCTTCGATGAGGCAACGCCCGTTCACCCGGATAACGATACGTTGGCGCTGGATAACGGTTACGCCTCTTTGGTTCCTTGCCGGATAGATGTAACAGACTACGGTTTCATGCAAAAGCTCCACTCAATGATACAAGACGAATGAAGTATTACCTCATCGCCGGCGAAGCTTCCGGGGATTTGCATGCCTCTAATTTGATGAAAGCCTTGTCGGAAGCCGACACGGAAGCCTGCTTCCGGTTTCTGGGCGGCGACTTGATGCAATCCGTAGGCGGCACGTTGGTGAAGCACTACCGGGAGATGGCTTATATGGGTTTTGTCCCGGTATTATTTAATCTGCGAGTCATTCTCCGGAATATGAAAATCTGCCGGGATGATATTCGTTCCTGGCAGCCGGATGTTGTTATACTAATAGATTATCCCGGGTTTAACCTGAAAATAGCCAACTATGTAAAAACACAATTACAGATACCTGTTTACTATTATATTTCGCCTAAAATATGGGCCTGGAAGAAATACCGGATCAACGCTTTCCGCCGGTATGTTGATAAGATGTTCTGTATTTTACCTTTTGAGAAAGAATTTTATCGCAAGCTGAACTATCCGGTAGATTATGTAGGAAACCCTTCTGTAGACGCTGTTGACTCGTTTATCCAACAGCAAGCTGCACATTCCGATACCTTTTTGACGGAAGAAGGCCTGACGGGCAAACCCATTCTGGCGCTATTGGCAGGCAGCCGCAAGCAGGAGATAAAAGATAACCTGCCTGTCATGTTGGAGGTTGCAGCGGCTTTTCCCGGCTACCAATCGGTTATAGCCGGCGCCCCGGGTATAGACCGCGCCTACTATACCCAATACACAAGCCGGCATCCCGTCAAAATCGTTTTTAATAGAACCTATCCTCTTTTATACCATAGTTCCGCAGCTTTGGTCACTTCCGGTACGGCAACGTTGGAAGCCTTGCTTTTCCGTGTACCGCAGGTGGTTTGTTATTACGTTAAAACAGGGAAAATAGCCGGATTTGTTTTCCGCCACTTTTTCCATACCGACTATATATCGTTGGTCAACCTGATTGCCGGGCGGGAGGTTGTTCAGGAACTGTTTGCCGACCGTTTTTCATACCCGGCTATTTATACGGAACTGAAGCGTATCCTTTATGACGTCTCCTACCAAAAGCAGATGCTGGATGGTTACGATGAAGTGATCCATATCCTTGGGAAAGCCGGCGCTTCTCAGCGTACTGCATGGCTTATCTGTAAATATTTGCACAATTAACATCTTTTGTATATCTTTTTTGCAGCATTTCACTGTCTATCACCATCTTCTTTTTATGTAAAGAAAATTATAATGATATTTATTTTATGAAGATGTTGAAATTATTTTTTGTTATTACGGGAATGCTCGTTACCTCTCTCACATTTAATTCATGTCTGGATGATGATAATAGCTATTCTTTAGGCAACATGTGGGTGTCTATTGCAACGGCAAGGCCCATAAGCGACAGTTCTTTCTTTCTTACATTGGATGACAGTACGACGCTATGGCCGGGAGCGCCCCTCTATGTCAATTATCAACCGGTAAAGCCCCAGCGTGTACAAATTAATTATACCAAGTTGGGGGATAATTTTGAAGGGTACGACCATGTTATTAAGTTGAACACCATTGATACCATACTCACGAAAGCAATTTCCGACAATCTTGGTGCAAAGAACGATTCTGTTTACGGAACAGACCCGGTAGAAATCACAGCCATGTGGGTAGGAGATGGTTTTTTGAATGTTGAATTTAAAACGTATTTCAGCGCCAATGGCGTAAAACATTTCGTTAATTTATTACCTGCCACAGCCGGTAACGAAGATCCGTACAAACTGGAATTCCGGCATAATGCAATGGGCGACCGGTCTTCTTATTTGCGTTATGGGTTTGTAGCCTTTGATTTGTCGAGCCTCCCCGGTACGGAAGGCAAAGACGTTACCTTATTAATCAAAGCGGATACATTTGGAGGAGTAAAAGAATTTGAGAGAAAATATAATTCAGGAAAAAATACTGAACAAGCAATAAAGCTCAGTTCGGAAGATTTTGAAAAGATTATGTAAACACCTTCCCACATAACTTTTATTTTTATCATTTAGTTCAGAGAGAGAGGCGTCGTGATGATGCCTTTCTTTATTTTTGTTTCTAAAGATGCAACGTTTCTGATACTACCCTCGTATATATAAACAAATGGAGGAAACAATTGACAGACTGATTGAAAAATGCCGACATGGAAACAGGCCTGCGCAATTGAAGCTTTACGAACGATACGCACGAAGGCTGTATAATGCCTGCCTGCGTATTACAGGGAATGCTTCGGAAGCGGAAGAAGCCATGCAGGATTCATTTCTGAAGGTATTCACACGGCTGGAGCAGTATCAGGACGGAGAATGTTTTGAAGCCTGGATGCATCGGATTGCCATACATACGGCGATAGACTATGTAAGGCGCCATACCTTGGAATGGGAGGAATTATCGGGTAATTATGCCGAACCGGATGACGAAGAACCGGATGACGAAGACATAGAGTACACGGTAACGCAAATAAAAGAGGGGATAAAAAAGTTGCCTGCAGGATATAGAGCCGTTCTGTCATTATATCTGTTTGAGGGATATGATATGGAGGAAATATCCGCTATATTGAATATCCGGCCGGTAAGTGTACGAACGCAATACATGAGGGCCAAGCGAAAGCTGCTCGATATAATAGCTACTAATTGATATGTAAATATAATAACCGATTAATATGGACAAATTAAAGCATTTTATTGATACGCACAGGGAAGCTTTTGAAGATGATCTTCCCCCGATGGGGCACTTCGGGCGTTTTGATAAGAGATTATCCGTTTCATCCCGAAAACAAATAAGGTGGATCAATGTATTGGCTGTCGCCGCCGTGGCAGTTGTTACACTGTTTGTATTCATACGGATCGTAAATGAGATAAAAGACGTTTCGGTGCAACAAACAAAAATGTACACATGCGAGACGCAAATGGAAATAGAGGAACTTAAGGTTTATTATAATATGCAACTGGCCGAAGTATGCGCACAGATCAGGGTGTTGTATAAAAGCGAACAAGTACCCGGCGGATTGGAATTGCTGGAAGAAACAAAAAAGGTACTCAAAAGCTCGCATGAATTTGAAGACGCCGTTCTGCCTACCCTTCCCTGTTCGGACGCCGGCTTATTTGCAATGAACCAGCATTACAGCAATAGCCTGGAGAGCTTACAGATTATGCTAAAGCAAATGGAAAAAGCCATTCAATAGACGAATAACTAAAAAATACATATAAAATGAACACAACACACATCAAAAACCGTTGCTGGTTGCTTTTCGTCCTGTTAATTATACTGGCTCCCACCGCAGGAGCCAAGACATGGGATAACACTAAAAAGAAAGAGTTTAACCAGACATTCAAGGTAGAGGCAAATGACCAACTGCAAATAGAGAACCGTTTTGGCAACATTACCATTACCCATTGGAATAAAAAAGAAGTTGCCATTCAGGTAATTGTAGAATCGAAAGCCCGTAGCGAATCGGAAGCCCAAAGAGGGTTAGACCGTGTAAACATTGAATTGAGGCAATCGGGAAATACGGTTTACGGACTCACATCGCTAAAGAACCAGTCCGGCTGGAACAACAACGACAACAACCGTATCAATATTAATTATTATATCAGTATGCCTGCCGGATTCGCCGCCAATTTATCCCAGAAATACGGAAACATTAATCTCCCGGAGAAAAACGAAGGGGAATATACCCTCGAGGTAAAATATGGAAACATCATAGCCGGCAGTTTTATGGCCTCTCTCCGTGTTGATGCAGGATACAGCAATATTAAGCTGGAGGATGTGAAAACATTGCATTTGGATGTTGCTTACTGTGGGAATGTGACCATTAACAATGGAGAGTTTATGATGATAGACAGTAAATACTCCAACCTGTTCATGAAGAATGTATCCCAACTCTCTATGGATAAGAAATACGGGAATTTACAAGTGCAGAACGTAGATAAAATGTCTATTGAAGCGAAATATAGCGAATGCTCCGTAGAACGGATAAAAAACGAACTAAGCGCTTCGTTGAGTTATAGCACGCTGACAGTAAAAGAACTGTCACCCGGATTCAGCCGGGTAAGCGCCGAAGCGCGTTACGGAAACCTGAACCTCTCCATCTCTTCAAAAGCATCCTTCCAGGTAAATGCAAGAAATATAAAATACGGCAGTATAGATATGGACGGATTCAGTATAACCAATACGACTGTTGAAGACAAAGTAAACTATTACTACCAAATCAACGGCACATCAGGTTCAAGCTCCATAAATTTCGATGGAAACAACTACAGCAATATACGGATAAAGGCTTTCTAAAAGCGTGTTTAAGATAAGGCCCTGTCAATCGCATGAAAGAAAGGGAATGAGCCGAAGATGGCGCAAACAGTCAATAAATAAGGGATTTTGCCTTTGACTGCATCAAACAGCGCAATGCCTTCCCGGTAGTTCCCATACATATATAATATGAGGAACACAGCTACAAGATAGGCAATCACAGCAAGTATCAGCCAGGGAGAGAATCGCCGTGATTGCATGTGAATAATGGTTTGCCGGTTCCTTTGCAACGGTTGCTCTTTCGCAATGCGTTCCATAATGTGGTGGTTCAGATCGGCTGACGGCTCAAAAGAGACAGACGTAAACAACCTGCGCGTCAATTGATCGAGTTCATTTTCTTTCTTATTCATACGATACTGTGTATTTCGTGTTTCATAATTGATTTCAATTTCTCATAGAAGCGTTTGCGTCCCCTGAATAGTTTGACTTTTATGTTAGAAGGAGTTAGCCCTGTTATCTGATGAATATCTTCTATGGAAGATTCCTCCAGATAATATAAGGTAAGCAGCAACGCCTCGTCCGGAGGTATTTTCTGTAAAACAATCCGGACAATCTCCTTCCTGTCTTCCCGCTCCAATACGGCTAACGCGTTATCGGTTTCGTCATTCGTAATCTGTTCGGGGCAGGCATCGTCGTTATAACCGGCCGAAGACGATTGCCGGCGTTGAGCCGTAAGCGATGATGTATTATACACGATGCGGTAAAACCAAGTGGAGAATTTACTTCCGAATTGGAAATCGGGCAATGCACGATAAGCCCTGACAAAAGAATCCTGCACCGCTTCTTCCGCCTCCTCGCGATTCTCCAATATCCGGTAGGCGATATTGAATGCCATTACCCGGTATTTCGCAACGAAGCAGGAGAAACACTGCGTATCCCCTGTCAGAATCTTTTCTATCCACGTTTGTTCATCCATTTACATCCTGTCTTTCTTCCCGCTGCATCTTACGGGCGATAAAGAAATAGATTACAAAGGCAATACCACCGCCTAACAGAGCAAGAATAAAGATAAGGAAGCTCCCTTCCCAGATTTCAAAATACCTGTTTATTGACAGTCCCGCGATGGCTCCTAAAGAAAGGCCTATCATCAGCAAGCCGTTGCGAAGCGCACTGAATTTGTTTGCTTTTTTTTCGGGTTCTTCAATAACAATTCCTTTTTCTATCATTGCCATACGTTCGGCATGTTTAGACTGACTTACCTTATATCCTAAAACGACGCTTACAATTGGAAGTGCAATACCAAATATGATACCTAAAACCGCTATCCAAAACACTCCTTCATCCATATGTTTATATATTAAATTAATAAATCCGTTTCTAATCCTATGACTATCCGCCGCCTGTTCCGGTTACAAAAAAGGAATAAATATTATTTTTACTTTAATATATTAATGGCACACAAACTCCGCGTACCCCGCGTTTTCCGTGTGCCATAATAGCGTGTTTTAAATAAAATCGTAACCGGAGTTCGTCAGACTATTTCGCCGCGTACGATTTCTTCTTTTTCTTTATCCCAGTACATCGTCCGTCCTTCCAGGAAAGCGCGCGTACCCATGTGGGCGGTGATGGCTTCGTCGAAAGCCTGATTGATGTTACAACTTGACGTTTTCTTCTGACGGATACATTCCAGCCACTCGCGGATATGCAAGTGAGTCGTGTCGTAACGTTTACCGTTTACATAGGTATAAAGCAGGCCGCGTTGCGCGAAGTAAAGTTCTGTCGGCGATGTAACGGTGTCGGAGCTATCCTGTCCCGGCACATAGGTATAAAAAGGCGCATTCGTATGGATAACGCCTTTAGCTATCTTATCCGCATAACGGGTTGAATCCTTATCCACCGTGATTTGAAGAATATTGGACACTTCCATGGAAGCGTCGTGCCCCATGAATACTTTGCCCCGGCTGCGCGAACTGGCTAATGTGGCGCTATAAAGCATCGTCATATTCCTGTCGGGAAATTCAAAGGTAGTCTGCAAAACATCGGGTACGGTACGTCCATCTTTGAAGAAATAAACGCCGCCCGAAGAGGTTGCGGCATGAGGAATACCCACGTGCATAATTTGATTCACGGCATCGTACTCATGCGTAAGCAAGTCGCCGGAAAGCCCCGTGCTGTAATCCCACCAGCAACGCCAGCGAAAGAAACGTTCCAGGCTGAATTTTCTTCTTTCTTCCGGCCCTACGTAGCGTTCCAATCCGTAGGTAGTCATGTAGTCCATATATTCTTTGATACGTTCCGGGTCTCCTTCAAACTGTTTCCAGTCAATCGTTGCCGGATTGGAACCTTCAATCAGGTCGTATACCCAAGCGCCGTTGGGAGAGTTTCGGTTTGTACAAACTTCGATGAGGTTTACATCCCCCAGGAGCCCTTTGCCGATAATCTCTTCCGCTTTCTGATAACAATCGGTTTGCCTGCCCTGATGCCCCAACTGAAATACAACGCCGCTCTCATTTATTACCTGGCGCACCATATAAGTTTCGGGGACAGTCCACGACAATGGTTTTTCTACATATACATGCTTGCCGGCTTTGGCTGCATCCATCGCCATTGTGCTATGCCAGTGGTCGGGTGTAGCGATAATAACCGCATCAATATCATTAGCCGCCAATAATTCCTTGTAGTGGCGATAACGCTTCGGCGCTTTTCCGAACGAACCGTTCGAGCCTTCCCTGTTTATGTTTGAACCGGTCAGAATAGCCGCATCGCCATAAACATCGAAAATATCACATACGCCTGTTATTTCAATATTCAGATTATCCTGTTCCTTGTATTGCTGATAACGGGTATCATTTTTATTATTTTTCGAGGCTTCAAGCATGGTATCTATCCATGATGGCTCGGCAAATCCGGCGGCGCGTAGCAGTTGCTTGCCTCTGATTCCGAAGCCAATGATTCCTATGCGGATCAATTCTCCGTCCGGTTTAGGTTCCAGATATTTGGCTTCGTCTTTACTTACGCTGAATACATCGGAAATATCACGCCCCCGCGTTACTTCTTTCTGTTTCTTGTATACGCCATACGCTAAGGCCCCTAAAACGGGAACAGTGGCTAATACTTTGATTGCATCACGGCGCCCTTTGGATTCCGGTTGTTCAGGTATTGGCGCCTGGTTCAAGTCTTTATCTTCTGTTGCCATGGTTATATGAATTTATATTTACGAAAACCTGCCGGTAGTATATTTTTCAGGTACCGGTCTATTCCTATCACATGAGACGTAGGGAACGTACATAAAACAGCTAATGCCGCACATTCCACCAAATTCTTGTCGATCCATAAATAAGAGCCTTCGAACGGCATCAGGTAGGAAGCTTCTACGAAAGAAGGATGCGACAGGGTGTACATGATAAGGAACAATATGCCTCCGATAGAAGCAATCCGTGACAAACATCCTGTTATCAAAGCAAGCCCGATTAAAAGCAGGCACCATTTATTCATCACATTTACCATATCCACCATGGCTGCATCCTGAGTTAATGAAATAAAAAAAGACGCGATGGGCCCTTGTGAATCGAGTAAATAAGGAAGAGAGGTCCATTTAGGATTGAGAATCTTCACTAAGCCCTCATAGGCAAAGTGCCATCCTATAAAAACACGTAAAACGATAAGCCACGTTAACTGGGCTTTTGTGTACAACTGATTTTTCATTATAAAGTTCTAAATGTGGTCTGTAAATTAAAAAAGAATACCCAAAGAATGAACAGTTTCCGTTCTTCTCAGGGTATCCTGTTGTAAATTGGTCATTCGTTTTATAAAAACGTTATATCAGTCCAATATTTTAACTTTGATGTTACGGAACCATACATCATCCCCGTGGTCTTGGAAGCCGATGTATCCTTCATGCTCCGGACCACCCAAGTTAAGCAACCAGTGATAAGCTAACGGCCATTTTTCCTTACTGAATTTGCAATTATCCAGCAATTCTTTCCATTGCGGCGTCCACAAGTGATATTCAACAACGGTTTTTCCGTTTTGTTCATGAAAAACAGAACCTTTAAAAACCGTAATTTTAGCCGTATTCCATTCTCCGAACGGAAGGGAATTTTGCGGATTAGCCGGAATCATATCATACAAGGAAGCCGATTGACGGTTCCCGTTCTCCCCTTGTGTCGCATCCGGATGGTTGGCATTATCCAAAATCTGGTATTCCGGAGATGAGATGTAAATAGGTTCGTCTTTGATTTCCTGCGCCAGAACGAAAACACCCGAATTGGAGCCTTTGGCTACTTTCCAATCAAACGACAACTCGAAATTTTTAAATTTGTGCGCGAAAATAAGGTCTCCGCCATCGTTGTTTTGCGCTTCGCCGCCTCCCGAACCATTGAATTTGAGCGCGTTTTCCTGTTCGTCAATCATCCAGCGGCCCGGAACAGCATCTTTGTTGTAACCACGCCATCCATACAGGCTTTTTCCGCAGAAAATGGTAATAACGCCATTCGCATCTTTAGAAAAAGCATTCAAATCGACCTGCGTTTTTTCGAGGAGCGTATACTCCGGAACGCCATTAACGGAATCTGCTACAACAACTGTTTCTGTTGTTGTTACCGTATAAGGCGTTGCCTCATCGGGGCAAACGCTCTTGGGAGCGCCTCCGCAAGAAGTACAGGCAAAAACCACCAATACAGAAGCTACAATTGTGAATTTTTTTTTGGTATTCATTGTAAAAAATCAAATAGATGATACATTTTATAAATTTACGGCATCTCAACAAGTTTCCATCCGTCGCGATAGTTATGCTTGATTAATTCTTCGGCAAACTTCTTCGCATTAATCGGATCTGTCCACGTCTTGTTAAAGGATGGATGGCCGTCTTTGATGGTGAAACCATCTTTAATAACAATCTTAATTTCTTCGCTGTCGCTAATGTTCGTAAACTTCATATTCGGGCCATCCCAATGTAATTCTTTGTTCAGCGATTGCAGACGAACGGCTAATACACCCATTACTACCATTTCGTTGAATGGGCCTGCTTCCGAGAAGTCCGATTTGGTCAATACGCGATTTGCCGGGCTTTCTTTACAAGCGCGGATCCAGTCTTGTTCGTGTCCGCCACGCATAGCGTCTTTCACACGGCGGCAAACCTGAGGAGCGTTAGGCGTACGGCCGGAAAGCAACCATGGTCTTACACCGTAGCAACCGCAAATCAAGGTATCCTTTGTTCCGTGGAAAATAACGGCGCCGCCTTCATCGTTCATATTTCTACCCGCCGGCCATCCGCATGGCAGATCAGGTTTCAAACCTCCATCGTACCAATGTACTTCCACTTCCGGTAAAGATACTTTTGGCATATTGTCGCGAGCCGGGAAGACAAGTTTTACGTGTTGTGCCTGCGGAGCGCAGTCTTTTAACAGTAAGGTAGAAGAACCTTGAACTTTGGTAGGATAACCCAATTTCAGCCCTTTAAATACAGGATGAAGGATATGGCAAGCCATGTCGCCCAATGCGCCTGTACCGTAGTTCCACCAGCCACGCCAGTTCCAGGGATGATAAAGGTTGTTATAAGGTATCAATTCGGCCGGGCCGGTAAATAAGTCCCAATTTAAGGTAGAAGGTATTTTATCGGCTTTTTCGGGAGTCATCAAACCTTGCGGCCAGATAGGGCGGTCGGTAAAAGCTTCTACTTTGGTTACTTCACCTATTTCGCCGCTCCAAATCCATTCGCAAACCAAGTCTACGCCTTCTGCCGAAGAACCCTGATTACCCATTTGGGTAGCCACTTTGTGTTTACTTGCTAATTTGGTAAGCAAACGAGATTCATACACCGAGTGGGTCAAAGGTTTTTGCACATAAGCATGTTTACCCATTGTGATGGCATCGGCCGCAATGATAGCGTGTGTATGGTCGGCAGTAGCCACCAATACAGCATCTATTTCTTTGCCCATTTCATCAAACAGTTTGCGATAGTCCCAGTATTTCTTTGCCTGGCTGTATTTCTCAAATACAGGTTTTGAATACTTCCAGTCAATATCGCAGAGGGCTACGATATTTTCTGTTGTAGACATGTTCGAAAGGTTAGCATTACCCATACCTCCAATACCAATACCGGCAATGTTCAGCTTATCAGTCGGAGCTATGTAGCCATGGCTTTTACCTAAGATAGAGTTCGGAACAATAGTCAGAGCTGCAGCAGCAGCCGTACCTTTTTGAAGAAACGATCTTCTTGAAATTTTTGACATAATAACTTTCTTTATAGATTAGCACTTATAATTGTTAATAATCTTTTTACATTCATCTAACACGCAAATCAGCGCAAATATAACCAATGCGCAAGTATAGGCAACTATAAAAAGAGGCTTTCTTCCCTAAAATAATTTTTTTTAACAATGCTTCCCGTTCCTTTTTCTTTCTCTGAACGGAAGCCCCTTTGTTTACGCCTGATAGAAGAAGTATCCGTTTCTTCTTTTAAAGAATACAAGGCTGTAAGGAAAAAAATAAGGAGGAGGAAAGGGAAGTAAAGCCGTTTTACAATATGCTCCCGTTAAGACTTATTGGCTGACAGATTTTAAGGAATTTGCGTTTTCAGCTAACGGGTGTTTTGTACGGACAGGGGGGAATCAGAAGGCGATTTCGATTGTTTTCGTAATCAAATGAGTCTGTATCGACTGTTTTGCGAGAGGGTTTCAGAAAAACATGGCGGAGTCTTGAGGAAAGGATTATGGTGCTTTTGCAAAAGCGCTACAATGTCTTTACAAAAGCATTATAATGGTTTGCTGAAGGCTTCACGATGAAAAAACGGAAGGCTCGAAAGCAACCGGGAAACTGGGTTTAAAAGGCTCGGAATGGTGCTAAAACAACTGTTTTTACTCATCGTTTTTACTGAGCAAACAGATAGTAAATGGCTGTTTGGGCTTTATTTTATATCTGTACAGGATTCGTTGGGGTGCATATCGTTTATGCTATCTTTCTTTTTATGTCGTTTTGTCAAAAGTCAAGTACAAAATGCAGCGTGTTTTTGGAAGTTATCCCGGATTGAGTTACAAATAAGCGAAGCAAAGGAGGGGTAAAATGACAAAATAGCAAAATGACAGAAGCGTTTGTTATTTTTATAACCCTTTAGGGGAGAGATAACACGCTGCGACCATTTCTTATAAACTGTATAATGTTTTCTCGCGTAGTTTATTCTCGCCAATCTGTATCACATTGTTGCATTTTCACATTCTTTATAAATTATATATGTCGGAAAATAACAAAAGAAACAAAAAAAACATCTATATTTGTTACATAGATTACGGAACATATTATTGCTTACATTATGAAAAAAGAGTCTGTTCCCTTACGGATATACCGCTTTTATCTGGAAGGTTTTAAAGAGATGACATTAGGAAAAACGCTTTGGACGATAATTCTAATCAAATTATTTATAATGTTCTTTGTGTTGAAACTATTCTTTTTTCCCAATTTTTTAGGGAAATTCGAGTCTAAGCATGAGAAACAGGACTACGTATCCAACGAATTAATTCACCGGGCTATTACTCCTTAAAAATAAGATAATTATGATTGAAAACATTGACACTTCTCTGATTGATTGGTCGAGAGCGCAATTTGCCCTTACGGCCATTTACCATTGGATCTTCGTTCCGCTAACATTAGGGCTGGGTATTGTCCAGGCGGTGATGGAGACTATTTATTACAAAACAGGCAATGAGTTTTGGAAAAAGACCGCCCAGTTTTGGATGAAAATCTTCGGTATCAACTTCGCAATAGGAGTTGCTACAGGGCTGATTCTCGAATTTGAGTTTGGCGCAAACTGGTCTAACTACAGTTGGTTTGTAGGAGATATTTTCGGCGCCCCTCTGGCAATTGAAGGTATTGTTGCCTTTTTTATGGAAGCTACCTTTATTGCTGTTATGTTTTTTGGTTGGAATAAAGTAAGTAAAGGTTTCCACCTTGCTTCTACATGGCTGACGATTGTTGGGGCCACCCTTTCCGCCTTATGGATATTGATAGCGAATGCCTGGATGCAATTCCCGGCCGGTATGCAGTTCAATCCCGATGTTGTGCGTAACGAAATGTTCGACTTCTGGGCTGTTGCGCTTTCTCCTGTTGCTATCAATAAGTTCTTCCACACCGTACTTTCCGGATGGCTGGTTGGCGGCATGTTTGTTATCGGCATAGCCTGCTGGTATTTATTGAAGAAAAAAGAAACCAAATTTGCCTTGGCAAGTATTAAGATTGGCGCGGCGTTTGGATTGATCGCTTCTCTGTTGCTACTTTGGACAGGCGATGGCTCCGCTTACCAGGTTACACAAAAACAACCGATGAAACTGGCCGCTATGGAAGGTTTATATGAAGGCGGAAACGGCATCGGCGTGGTAGGAATCGGCATGCTGAATCCAAGTAAAAAAAGCTATAACGATGGCGTTGACCCCTTCCTTTTCAAACTGGAAATCCCGAAACTGCTGTCTTTCCTTGGCGAACGAGACTGTAACGCCTACATTCCTGGCATCACCAACCTCATCGAAGGAGGCTACCAAACGAATCAAGGCACAATAGCCCTGTCTGCCAAAGAAAAAATAGCCAAAGGACAATTAGCGATAAAGGCATTGGCCGATTATCGCCAGGCGAAAAAGAACAAAGACGAGGCTAACGCTAAAATTCATCGCGCCACATTGGATGAAAATTTTGCTTACTTTGGTTACGGATATATCAAAAACCCGGAAGATTTAATTCCACCGGTAGGGCTTACCTTCTATTCATTCCGTATCATGGTAATCCTGGGCGGTTTCTTTATCCTGTTATTCCTGATTGCCACCTGGCTTTCTTACAAAAATAAATTTGAAGGCAAACGCTGGTTGCAATGGGTTTGTTTGTGGTCAATTCCTTTAGCTTATATTGCAGGGCAAGCCGGTTGGATCGTAGCCGAGGTAGGTCGTCAGCCATGGGCTATTCAGGATATTCTTCCTGTGTCGGCCGCTATCTCGAAATTAAATGCTTCTTCCGTGCAATTGACTTTCTTTATATTCTTAGCCTTATTTACGATCCTTCTGATTGCAGAAATAGGCATTATGGTGAAGGCTATCAAGAAAGGCCCGCAAGTATCCGAACAATAACTTTTAAACAATAAACATTATGGATAGTACATATATATTATTACAGCATTATTGGTGGTTACTTGTATCACTATTGGGCGCATTATTGGTATTCCTCCTCTTTGTGCAAGGTGGGCAGTCTTTGCTTTTCACCATCGGGAAAACGGAATTACAGCAGAAGATGTTATTAAATTCAACCGGTCGTAAGTGGGAGTTTACCTTTACCACGCTGGTTACTTTCGGCGGAGCGTTCTTTGCGTCTTTCCCATTATTCTACTCTACCAGTTTTGGCGGCGCTTACTGGGTATGGATACTCATCCTGCTCTGTTTCGTATTGCAAGCCGTATCGTATGAATACCAGGCAAAGAAAGGAAATTTGATAGGGAAAAAAACCTATCAGGTATTCCTCATCATAAATGGCGTTCTTGCCCCGGTTCTTTTAGGTACAGCCGTTGGCACTTTTTTCAATGGAGCCGAGTTCATTGTAAATAAAGAACAACTGACAGAAGTTGCCATGCCGGTTATCTCAAAATGGGCTACCCCATGGCATGGGCTCGAAGCCGCATTTGTTATCTGGAATGTATCCCTCGGCTTGGCTGTATTCTTCTTATCACGCGTATTGGCGCTATTGTATTTCGTCAATAATATCGACGACGGTGAAATACAAAAAAGGTCTCGTAAGCAACTGTTTATAGAAACCGGCTTATTTCTGGTATTCTTCCTTACCTTCCTTGTACATCTGTTATTGCAAAGTGGATTTGCCGTTAATCCGGAAACCAAAGAAGTATTTATGCAACCATACAAATATTTCTTCAACTTGATAGAAATGCCCATTGTACTTGTTGTTTTGTTAATCGGAATAGTCGGCGTACTTTTCGGTATCATTAAGACCCTGTTTTCAGCCAATTGGAACAAAGGAATCTGGTTTGCAGGCACAGGAACCGTATTGACGGTATTAGCCTTATTGCTTTGTGCAGGATGGAATAACACAGCTTATTATCCTTCTTTAGCCGATCCGCAAAGTTCGCTAACGTTAGAAAACAGTTGCTCCAGCTTCTTTACATTAAAAACGATGAGCTATGTTTCATTACTAATCCCGTTTGTTTTAGCCTATATTTTCTACGCCTGGAGAGCGTTGGACTTACGCAAAATAAACAGTAAAGAAATGCAGGAAAACAACCATACTTACTGATTGTCTCTTTCAAATTATTATATTAGTATTGCAAAAAAGAAGGATAAATGATTATCCACAAGCAGTGGCCGGAAGAAACCTTTTCCGGCCACTCTCGTAAAAAAATAAAAACCATCAGACGCCCGGCGCCAGAATTTTCATCATAAAAAACAGACGAAGCCTTGCACGATCAAAAAAATCCCCTACCTTTGTACCACATTAAAAGAAATGCCCAGATGGCGGAATTGGTAGACGCGCTGGTCTCAAACACCAGTGGGGTTACACCCATGCCGGTTCGATCCCGGCTCTGGGTACT
>JAISXD010000041.1 GCA_031270665.1 Tannerellaceae bacterium
TTAGAGTAGAACACGCCATCGGAAGTATTAAACGCTACCGGACGATCAAAGACGAATGCCGCTTGAGGAAGAATCTTTTTGTTGAAAGAGTTTTTGCCCTATGTGCTGCACTGCACAATTTCAGGATTACAGACAAGCCTTTCTGCTACGAAAATAAACTGACTTAATCTCTATTATATAAAAACAGCTACATGCTTATGAACAGATTTTGGAGTATACCGATGGCGCTGGCGCTTGTCGTTTGCAGTTGCACCGTTTCCACCGAAACGGAGAAATACCAGCGCAGACGCAACAATATTATTGACGTCAGGGATAAAATAACAGAAATCAAAATAGACGACCCGATACTAAATTCGCTAAACAGGTTATACCTGATAGAGGATTATTTAATTATCCAGGATTTTCAAGCTCTGGATAAACTAATCCATCTGTTTGATAAAAACGACTTCAGCTATGTAACCGGCGTTGGGTACCGGGGGCAGGGGCCGGATGAACTAACCAATATGGGATACATCACTGTGGATAAAGCCCGCCATTCCTTTTACGTAAACGACTATGGCAAACAGAAAATATTCGTCTATCACTTAGACAGCGTATTAAGCAATCCCGCCTATGCCCCGGAAGTAAAAATGGAAATAAATGAAACAATCTTCCCCTCTCGTTTTCAACTGATAAACGACTCCATAGCCATTTGCCGGATTATAGAACCCATCGGAACGAATAATTTTAAACCCATGCCGGGGAAAATGAATATGAATACGGGCGAGATCACGCTTATGAAATATGAGCATCCCAAGATTAAAACAGACCGGAAACGGAGCAGCGTCGCCGCTTCCATAGAGCATGGACTGTATGCGGAGTATTACGAAAGGTTCGACCTGATGACGCTCTGCACGCTGGACGGCGATTTAATCTGCAATATCTACGGCCCCGGCTGGAAAAATGACGACAGGAGGACTAAATATTATCAGAACGTGGTATTTTGCGGCGATAAGATTTACGCAAGCTATTCGGGAGGAAAGCCTTTCGACGAACAAATGCGATCTATCCAGGGCACTAAGATCATTGTTTTTGATATGCAGGGCAACTATATCCATACGCTGGAAACCGGGCTGCATATCTCGGATTTTTGTTACGACGGCGACAATAACCGCCTCCTCTTATCCCAATACGCCGGCGACAACGACATCCAGTTTGCCTATTTGCCGCTTTAATGCAGATGCCGGTGGATAAGAAAAGGGATAAACTGCTTCGGGCCGGCACGAATATATTGTTTTACCTGTGCATGGCCGTGATTGGCTGGTTGTTCCTGCAGGTGTTTTTCTTTGCTTCCTTCAAAACGCCGACGGGGTCGATGGCGCCGGAACTATTGCCGGGAGATTATGTGCTGGTCAATAAGCTGATCTTTGGCGCGAGGTTGTTTAATCCCCTGCCGGCCTTACGTCTGGAGCAGGTAGACATTTACCGGGCGCCGGGCATAAGGAACATTCGCCGGGGCGATGTAGTCGTCTTCAACGCCCCTTATCCACATACGCAGGAACGAATGGAAATGCATATCCTGAAATATTTTGTCAAGCGTTGCGTCGGCTTGCCCGGCGACAGCCTGCTGATAGAGAACGGCTACTACCGGGTAAAAGGCGTGGACGAACCCTTAGGGAACGTGGCGGAGCAGGGGAAGCGTAGCGTTCATCCGAAAGACAGTTTGTGGTGGAGTTTTGACGAACCTGTCCTGAATTGTTTCCCCGACGATTCGATTATAAGCTGGAACGCCGAGAATTTCGGGCCTCTCTATATCCCTCGAAAGGGCGATACCGTTCTGATGAATCGTGACAGCTACGTCTTATACAAGACGCTGATTGAATGGGAGACGAAAGGTTTGCTGACTTTTCAGGATTCGACGGTTTACCTGAATAATCGCCCCACCCGGGCCTATACCTTTCGTTCCGACTATTATTTCATGGCAGGCGACAATGTTAACGATTCATGGGACTCGCGCTATTGGGGCCTGGCGCCGGCAGAGTATATCGTAGGCAACGTATGGCTGATATGGAAGTCCGTCGACCCCTATACAGGCAAGGAGCGCCGGGAACGCTGGATGAAACAGGTAGCGCCCTACAGATTTAAATAAACAACACGAATAGAGACGTCTGCTTATAAATCCTGTCAGGAAATCAATTCATGTTTTCTAAAAAAAGTGTCAGCATCAAGAGCGATTATCCGGTGAAAAAGAAAAAAAACCTGTCTTCCGGCAGGCGGAGGACAGGTTTTTTTATGGCGGATTACCCCGGGGGGCCTACTTTTTGGCATTCAGTTCGGCCCGGAGGCGTTCTATTTCGAGGCGCTAGCATTCTACTTCCTGCACCTGAGCTTCGAAGTCTGCGTGATGCTGGCTGTCGAGGCGGGCGGCAAAGTCTTCCGTGCTGAAGGGCATGGTAAAGGTGGGCGAGCTGCCGAATACCGGTTCGTCGTCTACGTGCCTGAGGAAGGCGGCCTTGATAACGAACTGCCGCCCGTGCGAGCCTTCGGGCATGCGGATGTTGTTGTGCAGGCGCGGCGTTAGTTGCCGGTATATTTCCCTGTCTTCGTCTGCGGAAGTGATTACGATAACGGCCTGGCTCACTCCCTGGGGCCATCCGTGCATTAGCTGCGCGGTATTTTCGCCGGCCGGTCTATCACCACGCGGATGAAGTCTTCGTTCTGCACGCTTACTTTCACTTCCGCCCGGGCCGTGACGGATTTTATTTGTTCCGTGAGTTTTTTTCATTTCTTCCTTGTTTATTTTTCTTTCATCCCTGTTCATTTTCATTTTTTCATTAGATTTTCCTTTTTCCGGGGAAAAAAGGAAACCGCAGAGGCAGCCTAGGATAAAGACTGCGCTCTCGCTATCGGGTCTTCAACGTATGAAAACGGCTTTCTATCTTACGAAGTCGAGCCGTATGGGGCTAAAGGTATCTATCAATACGCCGGCTTCGAGGCAAAGTACGCCATGCTGAACGCCGGGGGCAACGTAAAAGCCATCCCCGGCGTTCAGCGTTTGCTTTTCGCCGTTGATTTGTACTTCAAACGTTCCGCTTGCCACGTAGCTTGCCTGCGAATGAATATGTTCGTGCAACGGGCCAATCGCGCCTTGGCTGAATTGTACCTTTACGAGCATCAACTGCCCGTCGTAACCGAGTACCTGACGGGATACACCAGCTCCTGCCGGTTCCCAGGGAGCGGCTTCGGCCGGAATGAAATTTCTGCTTTTTGTTTTCATAAAAATATAATTGGATCTTTTCTTTTTTTTGTTCAGGTTTTCGAGAAGATGACTTCTTTTTCCTGAAATTCACAGGCATATGCCTTTCCTTTCACCGTGTAGCGGATGACGGGGTATTTCCCGCTTTCGTCCAGCGATACGTCAAATCCTTTCAGCTCGCCGGGGTAGAAGGCCGTTCCGATTACCGTGCCGGCCGAAGGCGCCTGGAGGGTAAGGTAAAGGCAGGGTATTGCCTGTACCGGATCGTCTTTCACTACCCTTACGGCGTACTGCGTTTGCGAGGTCAGACGGAATGGCGTATTGAGCAGGGGGCGCATCTCCATCGCGGTTTGACCGGATTTTCCGGTGAAACGGACCGTTTTCCCGTCGCTGTTCACCGTTGCGGCGGCTACGGGGTGGAAGAGCGCGTCTATTTTGTCTCCTCTGTTGCAGGCCACACGGTCGAGTATGAGTACAATATCGTTTTCCTTGTCGAGCACTATCGTGCGTTTCCACTCTTTCAGTTGTTTGCCCGGATAGGCCTTCGTAGCATCCATGATGGTATAATCGCAGTCTGGCGAGGCGTCGAAGCGTTCTATCTTTCCGCCGATATCTTTCCGCCGGGGCTGGTCTTTGCGTTTGGCTATCATTTGCTCTTCACCGTTCACATGCACTACGTTATGTCCGAGGCTTCGCACGTAAAGATAGTCGAAGCGCAGGTCGTTGAAGAAAAATTGGTCGTAGAAGCGCTGTTCTACCTCGCCCACTATAACGTCGGCGTTGCGGGTAAGGATGAACGAGCCGGCATCAAGGTGCCCGTGGTGCGGGTCGTCGGCAGGGGCGCATTTTACGGCCACCTGCACGCCTTCGTCAAAATCCCTGCGCATGAAGGCCCAGTCGATACTTGGGAAATAGTTGGAGGCGACGGGCGGTTTCACGGCTTTCACGTCCGTAGGGCGCGACCAGATAAGCTCCCACATGCTGTGCGAGCGGTTTTTGCCGCTCAGGTAGGTTTGCAGGTAGTACATGGCTGTTTCGTCGCGCGATTCCGTTACCAGTTTGTTGTATGTATAGGAGAATCCTACCGGGCCTGCCGCCGCCCCGTCGTTGAAAGCGCCGGTGAGGCCGAACAGGGCGAAGTCTGCCGGATGTTTCCAGCCGGGCGCGTCGAAAAGATCAAGCTTGTTTCCGGTCAGCCGTTTGACGGCGTCGGGGAATGCAATGGCGTCGCGTATGCCGTAGAAAGCGTAGGAACGCCCTTCGGCCCATCCGTTGTCGTCACCGTAGTTACTTACCATTTTAGCGAATCCTTCGCAACTGCGGGCTACAACGTCCGTCAGGTTGGGGTCTTCGGTCAGCAGCGACAGCGCAGCCAGGCCAACGCCGCCATAGCAGATTGCCGCCCAGTTGCATTTTTCGGCCGAGGCCCACCAGTGATATTCCCAGCTTCCCCGCACGCGCAGGATGGCGTTTTCCAGCAATCCGCCCCGTATGCGGTCGCGTTGCGCCTTGTTTATCGCCGGATAAATCCAATCATACACCAGCGCCAGCCCCAAGGCGCAGTCGCCCGTTGAGATGTCGAACGAAAAGACCACTTCGTCGTCCCCGGCGCCGTAAGGCCATACCCGCGGATAGATAACGTCAAACCGGTGAGCGCCGGCTACCCAGCCTTCCAACTCGCATAATTTGTCGGCATAGCGAAACGCTTTCTGCGCATATGCCTCATCATCCGTCATTTGATAAAGGAAAGCAAGTAACTGGGCACCACCCAGGTAAAAACCCATATACGATTCCCACGACGGTAGCTGGTAGTATCGCGACGCCGGATCGTTGAACACTTTCTGCGGCTCGGCAGTATTGAGCATGATGCGGCGGCCCTGCTGGAGCAGCAAGTCCATGATTTGCGCATATTCAGGGTCGTTTTTAACCCTGTCGAGCATGGCTTGTTTGCTCCGGTTGTCGAACAGCAGGTAAGGATGTTCCCATTTCCCGTCTGCAATGGTTTCGCTGATGGCCAGGTAGTCCGGCCCGGAAGTGCCCTTGCCGTGCCCGGCAAAAAGCAGTGTGGGGACGATACACAAGCAGCATAACGCGTATTTTATGTTCTTTCTCATGATTACAACTTTCCTTCAGGCGTTTTGTTATTTTTCGTTTTCACGTTTTTGGACCGGAAGGTTTGGATTGCTCTACCCGATACGTGGATAAAGTTATCGATCACCGCTATATTTTCGCAGCGCCGGATAACGATTCCGGCGCTTGCTGGCGTTTGCCGGTTATTTATCAGCAGCCTCACCGTTTCTACATCCGTACAGTCCGTCAGCGTTACCGCGTTTGCGGCAGCGTCTTCAAGCATCAGCCCAGTGATTTTTACGCCGCTGCATCCCGAAAAGCTGATCAAGGCCGGGGCAGCCTGGGCGGGGCTTTCGTCAAGGTAGCCTTTGGCAATCTGCTTCCTGGCGTTTTCAATAACCTTGGCGCCCTGTCCCTGGATGATACCATTGCCGGTAACGTTTGTATTGAGTTCGCGTTCGGCTGTAGAGCCTGCTATGCCGATATTTTTCTGCCCTTCGGCTACGATGATACCTTTCGGCGCTCCTGCCGGGCCGGCGTAATCGTAGACGGAGGGAACGCCCACAAGCGTAGCGCCCTCGTGCAGTATGATCGTTACGTTATCTTTCAAAAAGACCGTACCTGTGAGGTAGCGTCCTACATAGAAGTGCAGCATGCCGCCGCCGCGGCTGCTAATGGTGTTAATAGCCGTTTGTATGGATTGCGTGTTGAGCGTAACGCCGTCGGACATACAACCGAACAGGGAGGCTTTGTAGTCTGCCTGCGCCGGTAGGTTTGGCGCAGACGTTATGATGAGGAACAGGCAGATAATAAAGTTTTTCATTTTTTTTGAAACAGGTTTAAGCGATTTATTGTATGTTGATATTGGCTGATTTATACGTAAAGATTTGCTCCTTTCCCTGCGCGTCCGGTTCGCTGAAGGTAACGCCGGCGAAGGTGCCCCCGTTTACGTCGTCGAGCACAACGGCCGGCCGGTAATCTGTATCCTGCGCCCTGAAGGAGACGTTTTTAAGCCGTATACCGTCGGCATGGCGGACGTAAAGCCCCCATGCGGGAAGTTCCCTGAACTGCGAAAATTCGGGATAGCTTTTTTCCATTTCGGGGATACCGTCAAGCTCGCGGGCGGTTAGCCCCACCCGGGCATAAAGTGAATCACCCCGGCCGGGATAAACCATCTCGATATTTTCGAGGGTGACGTTTTCTATTCGCATGCCGGGTAACCCAACGATGCTTGCCGGCGAGATGTTACGCGGATAGTCTTCTACCGGCCCTTCGTAATTGTAACCTGCGTCTGGTTTGGTATAAGGCACTTCGGCATAGACATTACGGATAGTCACGTTTTTGAGAGAAGGCGCTTTGCCGCTGTTAAAACGGTTGCCTATACGGAGGAAAAGCACGTTGCCGGTGTTGACAGACCAAACGCCGTCTACTTCAATGTTCTCAATCTGCCCGCCATCTACGGAGGCGAAAGTAATAGCCGAGCGGAAGGTATCGTAAACTGTGAGGCCGGTTACTTTCACGTTGCGGAATCCACCACGCGATGCGGTACCGAATTTCAGGCCGCTAGCGCTTGAGCGGGCAGTACAGTTGCTTACCGTGATATTTTGGCAGATGGCGCCGGCGTCGTGCGACTTCAGGCAGATGGCGTCGTCGGCAGCGTCGAAGAAGGAATCCCTGACTACTGCGCCGTCGCAGTCTACAATATCAATCCCGTCGTTGTTCCAGTAAGATTTGCTGTCTACGCTGATACGCTCCACCAGCAGGTCTTTGCACTGGTCGTAGGTTTGATTCCAGCTTGCAGGGTCTTTCATCGTAACGTCGCTGACCACCACATGTGTACATTCGCGGAAGTGGATATTTTCCGGCCGGTTGGTTTCGCCTGGCCGGTCATTCCGCAGCGGATCGTCATACAGCCCTTTCTGAATATATTTAATCATATTATTGGCCGTGGAGAATCCGCGCCCGTTGATGACGCCTTTCCCCGTAATGCCGACGTTTTCCTGTTTGATGGCGAATATCATTGCTTTCCATCCTACATAGGGGTCTTTCACATAGTCCCACGGATTGGTAGAACCCAGCAGTGTGGCGCCCTGTTTGAGGTGGAGCGTTACGTTCGATTTCAGGTAAATGCTGCCGGTGACGTATGTGCCCGGATAGAACACCAATCGTCCGCCGCCGTGGGCATGGATGTAGTCTATGGCATGCTGGATGACGCAAGTGTTCAGGAAAATACCGTCTGCCACAGCGCCAAACTCCCTCACGCTGTAATCTTTGGCCGAAAGTTGCAGGCAGGCGCCGAGTATCAGTATCTTAACGATATGTCTTATCATGGTTTATCTGTTTTATTATTCGTGTATAATATTCGTTGATTTATAGGTATGCACCTGTTTTTTCCTGCCTCCCGCCGGCTCGTCATAAGCAACGTTTTGCAGCGTTATACCATCGGATTCCTGGATGACGACTGCCGGGCGGTAGTCTCGCTCTTTGGCTTTGAACGTAATGTTTTCGAATAGGACATTCTTCGCGTGCCGCACCCAGAAGGCCCAGGCAGGAAGCTCTGCGAACTGTGAAAATTCGGGATACGAGGCAGGCATTTCGGGAATGGAATCCAGATCGGCCGGTTTCAGTCCACGGAAGGCGTAGTGAGGATTGCCGCCGCCCGGATAGATGATCGTGATGTTGCGCAGGGTAATGTTTTCAACGTTGTGCCCGCCTTCAAGTCCGACGATGCTTGCCGGCGAGATGTTACGCGGATTGTCTTCTATCGGGCCTTCGTAGGGATAGCCCGCATCGGCCTTGACGGCCGGTATTTCGCAGTACATGTTCTGTATGACGACGTTTCGCAGCGTGCCTGCCGGGCGGCTCGTGTTGCGGGCGCCTATACGTAGGTAAATCGCGTTGCTCGTGTTGTAGGCGTAGAGGCTGTCAATAAGGATATTGTCGGCATAGCCGCCATCGGGAATGGCGATGGTAACAGCCGAGCGGTGCGTGTTGTAAACCTTGTTGTTGATGAGGCGGATGTTTTTATATCCCCCGGCCGATACGGTGCCGAACTTAATGGCACTGGCGCTCGAACGGGCAACACAATTGCGCACTTCGACGTTGTCGCTGGCCGCATTTGCATCGTGCGACTTGAAACATATCGCGTCGTCGGCCGCGTCGATAAACGAGTTGAGCAGCCGGAGGTTCCTGCAGTCTACGATGTCGATGCCGTCGTTGTTCCAGAAATCAAGCCCAAGCACGGTCACGCTGTCTATAAGCATGTTCTCGCACTGATCCGGCTCGAGGGTCCATCCCGCAGCGCTCTTGATGGTGACTCCCTTGATCATTACGTTTTTACATTCGCGGAGATATACGCCTTGCGGACGATAGCCGGGGCGGTCGTAACGGATGGGATCGGGAATAAGATCCTTTTGCTGTTGATCGAGGAAATTGTAGCACAATGCGCGTCCCTGTCCGTCGATAACACCCTGCCCTACAATCGCAATATGATCGGCCTGAAAAGCCGCTATGAACGCAGGCATCCGGACTTTTTCCACTTCGCGGTAATCGTAAGGATTGGTAGAACCTAACAGAATAGCGCCTTCGTGGAGATGGATAGTTACGTTCGACTTGAGAAAGAGAGTCCCCGTGAGATATCTCCCCACGTAAAAATGCAGCGTGCCCCCACCCTTCTCGCTGATGTAATCAATCGCCTTCTGAATAGAAGTCGTGTTCAGCGTCGTGCCATTCGATTTGATTCCGAACAGCGACGCGTTATAGTCTTTGGCCGCAAGCGGCATCAGGCAACATGCGCTGAACAGCCAAACAAGAAATGTTTTTTTATACATTATTTTTATCGTTTATAATTCTTAAATCTTAGTTTCCTCATACATCGTAACCGGCCCCGCCATTCCCATCGACTGCTTCGGCTGAGGCGCCCTTCCGGGGCGTGCCGTCCATTTCTGCGCAATCGGGTTTTTGTCTTTCAGCGTTTGCATATAGTTACCCATGGTGGTAATTACTTTTACTTCCAATTCGTTCCTGCCGGCTTTCAGCTTTCCCGAAAGGTCGTGCAGGCGATTGCCATACCAGCTCACGCCGCAGTCTTTGCCGTTGAGCTTTACTTCGGCAACGCCCCAGACCTTCCCCAGGTTCAATACGGCGGTATGCGCCGGAAGAGCGTCGAGGTGGAACTTCCTTGTATAAACGACGGTTCCCGTAAAATCGGCGTATGCCGTGTTTTTGAGGTCGTCGAGCACGAAAAAGTGGGTCTTTTCCGTAAAGTCTTCACAGCTATGGCGTAACTCAACGTCCCAGCCGTCGTTCAGCAGGCGGCCATTGACGCCGCTCACGGGGAGAGGACGCCACGCCGCGCCTTTTGCCTCGCGGTCAAACACGATCACCCGCGAATCGACGGGGCCGAGGTACATCTCGAAAGCGCCCTGTGGGTCAAGCTCAATCCGGTAGCGATCGCCCGTATCCAAATCCCATACCCAGGGATATTTTCCCGTTACGGTTGTTTTCGGGAAAGCAACCGTTGTCCGGTAGTCGTTATGAAGATGGGAGTTAATGAAGAAGAATACTTCCGCCCCATCGTCCCGGATATAGCGGTTCGCCATCACGTAAGGGCTGGGGTCGGCAATTGTGACGAACGGCGTCAGGCCATGCTGCCGTTGTATGGCAGGATACCATTTCACGAAATCATTGTCGTCCGGTTTACGCAGCAACACAAAGCGATCGGAGAAAGTTTTCAGCTTCTCCACCCGGCGCCTCACTTCCTCATCGCGCTCGGCGTGGCGGTTCCACCCCAGCGACTGATCCGGAAATGTCTCAATGCAGAAGACTTTTCCTCCCGACGCGACAAATTCGTGCAGCACGGCAAGCGTATCCGGGTCGATGCGCTCTACGGCTATCATGAAAAGGCTGCTGTATTTTCTTTTGCCGCAGTGCAGCCGGCCCTTCGATACTTTTGCTTCGCGGATTACCGGCTCCGACACATAATCGGCGCCGTTTCCACACTTGTTCATTGCCTCCCAAAGCAGGGTCTGGTAAGGCGCATTGACAACCGGAGGGAACGGCTCGTTCTGCATGCCAAGCGTTGTCCACTGGTCGCCCAAAGGCGGAAGGATGGCGATGTCGGTATACATGTCTGCATGCTGCACGATGGCGCATACGCGGGCACGATATTCGTTGAAATAGCGGAAGTAAGGCCACCAGTTGTTCTTTTCGTTATAATAGGCGCCGTAGCGTATCCATCCCGGGAAAGGCGCTTGGGGAGGCGAATAGTTGAAGCCGTGCAATACGGAATGGGTAACGCCCACGATGGTGTTCTGGTCGCAGCCCATCTTGAGAAATTCGAGCGTCATGTTGAACACACGGTAGGTATTGGTCATCTCCTCGGCGCTGACGATGCGCTTACCCATAAGATGCGCTGCCGAAGTAACATATTTGTTGGCCATCGTGTAAGCGCGTCCGCGTCGGTAGTCTTCGTTCGACATTTCTTCACCGATGCGGTGCTGGAGGAAGTTGGTCGTCCAAGATTCACATTCGGGGATGTCTACATAAAAGCTGCTCTCAAGCGGAAAGAATCCGCGCCCGTAAGCCTGCACGCGCGAAAGGACATTCAACTTGCGACACCAGCCGGCAAACGGGATACTGAAACGGTCGCGAAACATTTCCGCCTCCGTTACCTCCACGTCATAATGCATCCGGTTGAACATATCCCTGAGTTCGGGCGACATGTCTGCCCCGTAATGGTAATCCGCGACGCTTCCCATACCGCCCATTTTGTACATGGTCAGCGGGAGCCAGGGCATAATGTCGTAGCCGTTGCGCTGCTTGAAGACTTCCGGCATGTCGCCGATCCAGTTAGCGCCGTCAAGCTCCCAGCCGTCAACGAAGAAGGCGCGTATGTATTGCGACAATGGGCCGATCCGCCGCTCTATCGCATCTGACATGCGGGTCAGGTATTTTTCGACGGCCGGTCGGTTCAGATGATTCAACGACGACCCGTCCGATCCCGGCGCGCCGTTGATGACGCTACCGAACGAATCTATTCGCACCAGCGCATACAGCGCGTGTTTTCCCTTCGGGATGTCTACGCATATACGTTCTTCCCCGCTTATTTTTCCAGAAATATCGGCAATGCCTTCCAGGCGAGTCAGCGGGTCTTCTACCAGCTTAAGCCCTACCAGATGCGGCGTACGTCCCGGATAGGGTTCCTGAATGCCCGGATCGGCTTCCTTCAGCAGGTTGAATACGGATGTCTCGTACTGCATCGGGCCTGTGAGCTTCTTCACGCCGATGACCATCATCTGTGCGCGCTCATCACCCTGGAGGAACATTCCGCCGAAAGGCCAGCCTGAACCGACAATCAGGTCGCAGGTCATCCCCAACTTCTTTGCTTCGTCGCAGGCGACCTTCAGCATGTCTATCCATTCGTTACTGAGCCACTGCAGGGACTCTACGCCCAAGTCGTCCGTCTGATCGGGAAACTTTACGGGGTTGATCTCCACGCCGCCCACACCGGCTTCCTTTAAGAGGTGCAACTCGCGCACCAGTTCACCGGCCTGTACCCTATTGCCGTTCCACCACCAGCGGACAAAGGGGTGGTAAATGGCGTCCGGATTGCGGAAAATCTCATATGCGGACAGCGGAACGGCAACAGGGTTTTCTCCATATATACGCAGGGAAGAGAAGAGGACCATCCCTCCCCCCAACACTGCGGAATTTTTAATAAACGCTCGTCTATTCATGTTCTGATAACTTTAAGGAATCCGCTTACAAATTCGGATTATAGATGATTTCGTCGGTCGGGAATCCCCACTTCATCAGATTTACAGGGATGATGGAATTGTCCCAGTGGTTGGTTGTGGCTGCAGAACGAGCCACCTGAACACCCCAGCGTTTATTGTTGTAGTATTCCAACCCGTTTTCGCCCCACATTTCGATGCGCCACTGCAGCTTTACCTGCTCTAGCACGTTTGCTGCGCCACCATAACTGTCGCAGGTCAATGTAGCCTGCCCCGGCTTGGTACGGGCGGCAAGCAGGGTGTTGAGCGTATTTTTTGCGCCGCTTTCATTATTGCTTCTTGCCTGCGCTTCGGCTTTCATCAGCAAGACTTCCGAGGTGCGCATGTAGCAGACATCGAGAACGTCTATATCCGCATCCTTCGTGCTTCCGCCCACTTCGGTTGCGGCAAATTTCAAGTTGCTGTATGCGGGGATTGTCAGCGTGGTAGTTGTGGAGGATACATAGTCGTAGTTAGCGAAAGTAGTATTGCCATCCAGAAAAGCGTCCCTGCGCACGTCGCCGGCATGGATGGCACCGTAAAGGGTGTTAACGATACGCCCCCAGTTGGCGCCCGAGCCGCCAAGGTGGCCTATCCCGAAAACATTCAGCCATTCGATTACCACATTTGGGCGACCATTTACACCGGTAAAGCCGAATATCACCTCGGGATTAATCCCTTCAAACTTGACGAAAGCGTTATTTTCCGCCACAAACTGGGGCGCTGTCGCTGTCCCTGTATTTTTACCGCCGTAATTCTCGGCTGCAATAAGGGCGGGATACTTTGCCAAGATGGCGTCGCAGGCCTTGATGACTGTTGCATAATCGTCGGTGAGCAACGCTACGCGCGCCAGCACAAAGTTGGCTACTCCCAAGTCAATGTCTTTTGTGTCGGCTGTATACCCATCCTTACCTTCGCCGATTTCCGATTCGGCAAACAACTGCACGGCTTCGTCAAGGTCTTGCCTGATAAAAGCGTAGGTTTCGCCTGCCGACACAATGGGGTTATACGTGGAGCTTGGGTCTATCCTGTCGTAAATCATCAGGCCTTCGCCAGAAGTATTGTAGACGTCGCGGTAGTTTTCCATCAGGAAGTTATAGCCGTATGCACGAAGCGTCAAGGCGCGTGCCTTATAGTCCTTCAGCTTGTTGTTCGCCAGGGTTTCGGGTATGTATTGTAACAGCTTATTGGCGCTGACAACACAACTCCACCCAAACCGCCAGAAGCTGTAGTTGTGGACGCCGTCGGCCACTTCGCGCGAGGTGCCGGACAGGTAGGCATCGTAGCCGAAGCCCCGCACTCCTTCGCCGCACACAATATCATATCCCACTAAACTGTTATAGTAGTTCAAGCGCAAGAGGCTGTTGAGGCGCACGTCTGCTCCGCCGAAACTAAGGTCTCGGTGAATGGCATACGGAAGATTGTTGGCAATGCCGCCTATAATCAAATCCACCTTGGCGTCGTCGCCCGATTCGAGTATTTCCCTTATTTGTTCTGTTGTGATAGCATTGGCCGGCTCTTGTTCCAGCAGGTCAGCGCACGAACTCATGAATGCCGACAGAACAATTGATATGATAAAAATATATCGTTTCATAATTCCAAACTATTTAAACTGTGATTATTAAAATTCAATGTTTACTCCCAGGTTGAACACCCTCAGGTAGGGATAGGTAAACTGGCTTACGTCGTTACCTCCGGTGAGCGACATGCGTGGGTCGATACCCTTGTATTCACTTAGCATGTAGAGATTGTCGGCCGAGGCATATACCCTCAGTCTGCTCAGTCCCGCACGACTGGCCCAGGCTACGGGCAGGTTGTATCCGAGCGTAATGTTCTTCACGCTGAAATAGGATGCGCCGAAAAGCGTCAAATCGGTTGTTTGCTGCGGGCCGGTGGAGGCTACGGCGATACCGTTTGCCGATGCATTGTTTTTGTTGTGCATGGCAATGGGGAATTTGGCATTCGGGTTGTCCGGCGTCCAGGTATTGCCAATCAGGTCGGCTGCAATAGGCATTGCACGGTCGCGCCCGAAATCGGATTCGTAATAGTAAATCATTTCCCTGTGATGGTAGAGGCCGCCTAACTGGTAGCTTAACACGCCGCTGAAATCAATATTCTTGTAGCGGAAGGTAGTATTGAATCCTCCTATCCAGTCGGGCAGGGCATCGCCGAACTCTACACGGTCGAGCGCTGTAACGCGGGTGTAGTTGGCGGTTTTGATAATATCACCTTCCTTGTGCTCCGTAAAGACGCCATCGCTGATGTCTTTCTCCGTTACCGTGTGTCGGTAAAGCGGCACGCCCGTCGTAGGGTCGGGACCTTCGTATTTGTACATGAAGACATTGTAGAAAGGTTTTCCTTCGCCTCGCAGGTAGCACAGGTATTCGGTGTTGGCCACTGTGTTCCCGTCAAAACTGTCACTACCCTGTCCGGGGGGCAGTTTGGTCAGGATGGTGCTGTAATGAGTGCCGTTAGCACCTACCGACCAGTAAATATCTTTCGAGCGGAGAATGTCTACGCTCAAATCTATTTCAAATCCGCGGTTGCGTATTTTGGCGTTGTCTATGGTGATGGAGGTGGCTCCTGCAAAAGCTTCCGCCGCAATAGACACGGCATTGGAATAGAAAGCATTCACCGTTTCACGGTTGTACCAGTCAAAGCTTCCATGCACACGGTTAAACAGGTCAAACTCTACCCCAATATCGGTAGTGTGAACATTTTCCCACGTTAGATGCTCATTGACAAATGCTCCCGGATTCACGGTATATGAAGCGGGCGTACCTCGTCCGTTCGTTGCCTCCTGGTAGATTGCGCCATAGCTCCATGTCTGGTATCCGCCATACGTGCCGATGCCGTTCTGGTTGCCGATAACGCCGTAGCTGGCGCGGAACTTCAGATTGTTCAGCCATTTGGAGGTGGCCGCCATAAACTCTTCGCTGGAAAGGCGCCAACTGCCGCCTACGCTCCAGAAAACACCCCAGCGGTCTTCCGCATATTTGAACTTGGAAGAACCGTCGCGGCGCAATGAAGCGCTCACGCCGTATTTATCGTCGTATATATAGTTGGCACGGGCAAAGTAGCCTTCCATGGTAAGCTTGGACATGTTACCGCCAGGCAGCCCGTAGCGGACAACCGAGCCTTCCGTTGCATAGCGTCCCACAAAGTTTACATATCCCGTATAGCCGGGTATCAACTCGTGAGAGGAGGTATAACGCATGATACTGGTTGTATACTGATTGTATTCATGCCCCAGCAAAGCATCGGCATGATGTTTGCCGAAATTGCGGCTCCAGTTGAGGAGTTGCTGGGTGTTCAGGTTGGCATACGTATTGCTATACTTGCTAAGCGCACCCCCTACGCCGCTGGCCCGCCCGGTCTTCGCATTCCGGTAATTGGTAAGTCCTGCAAAGGTAGCGTCGGTGGCCAGGTTCGTTGTAAAGGTAAAATCATTCAGGAATTTGATTTCGGCGTAAACCCTTGCCGTCAAATCGTGCGACAGGATTTCGGCCTTGTCGTTATCCATCCGGTAGATTATATCTCCCCCCGTATTGGAACCGGCGGAAGTCTGCCCCAGTGGCGAATAGCTGTCGCCGTTGGCCACGGTAACCTTTTTCGTGCCGTCGGCATTGAGGATGTAGTTGCCGCTTTCGTCACGGGCATACAGTTGTACGATGGGCATCTCACCGTTTACTACCGAAAAGATGTTTTCCTGCGAATCGCCCGTAGGTCCGCGCAATCCGCCGCCGGTATCGTCGCGGGTCGTTTGCCCGCTGGTGCGGCGATACGAATAGCCAACGTTGGCGCCCACTTTAAACCAGTCGGTAACCTTTCCGTTGATCACAGCGCGACCCGTATAACGGTCGAATTGCGAGATAGACACATAAGAGGGATCTTCCAAAAGACCCAACGAAATATGGTAGTCTGCCTTGTCGCCGCCTCCGCTGACTGCGATGTTATACTCCTGACGAAGGCGGTTTTGCAGCAAATTGTCGTAGTAGGTGTCGTTATACCGGAGCTTGGCTGCCGGATTCAGCTTGCCATCCGTGCCTACCAAGAAATTCTTTAGCATGGTAGCCGACTGGGTAGCAGTTCCCGGATTGCCGGTTATTTCATAGTTGGAGGGGTCGTTCCAGCCCGGAAACTCATAAAGCATCCAGTTGCCCAGGTCGTTGCGCGATAACGCGGCACTGTTACCCGTATAGTTGAACAGATGCTGGCTGGCGAACAGCGCGGCTTCCTCGTGCGTATGCAATGGATTCTGTACAAAATTTGTATAATTATTATTCTGGTATGGGGTTCCGTCTCCATAGCGGTAGGTATTGTAGTTGAGCAGCCACATGTGCTCGTAAATCTCGGCGGGGTCACGCATCAGGTCCGGCATGTTGTTGGTCATGGTATTCACGCCCCAGCGGGTATCTACCGTGATTTTGGCTTTGCCGCTCGCGCCTTTCTTGGTGGTGAGAAGCACCACGCCGTTGGCTCCGCGCGAACCGTATAGGGCGGTAGAGGCGGCATCCTTGAGCACGGTGATGGAGGCAATGTCGTTCGGATTGATGGTTGCCAGCACATTGTCAACCTGTGCGGGTACGCCGTCTATTACCACCAGCGCGTATGAACTGGCCTCGTTGGTGCTGCCCAAGCCCCGCACGCGGATTTTCATGTCTACGCCCGGCTGCCCTTCTACTGCCGACACCTGCAAGCCGGCGACGGCTCCTTCCAGCGCACGGCTTATGGTGGAGTTAGACTGCGCCGCGATTGCCTTGGGGTCTACCGTGGAGATAGCCCCCGTCAGATCTTTTTTCCGGGTTGTACCATAAGCTATGACCACGACTTCTTCCAGCGCCTGATTGTCTTCCTGCAAGACAATGGGGAACGTACGCCGCGCACCCACTTTGATTTCCTGTGTCACATACCCTATATAGGAAATCACAAGCACGGCGTCGCCGTTCGGCACGTTCAGGGTAAACTTGCCATTCCCGTCGGTAATGGTGCCGATACTTGTCCCCTTCACGATGATGTTCACGCCAACCAGTGACTCGCCGCTGGCGTCTGTGGCCGAACCCGTCACGCTTACATTTTCCAGTAGCTCCTGCGTAGAGATAACAATCAGGTTGTTCTCCAGCTTTTTGTGCTTTAATCCGGTATTTGCCAGCAAAGAAGTTAGCACCTCGTCAATAGTTTTGTTGCTCATGTCTAATTGATACACTTCTCTTTCAACACTTACCAGCTTATCATCATAGAAAAACCGGTAGTTGCTTTGCTTTTCAATTTCCTTGAAAAACTCGATCAATGTCCCCTTGTGGCTACGGATGGTTAATTTCTGATCGGGCTTGGCAGATAAACTGCTCATACCGATGAAGAACATTACACATACGAATTTTACAATTTTACTTAATCTGTACACCGGTATCCGTGTGCACATACGCACAAATCCTGCGATCCGGCTCAGTCTGGGAATAAAAACTTTTTTCCTCATAAACAATTTAGATTTAATGAAAAACTACCAAGTATCTGTTATTTATTATATTTTGTCTTGGGAAGCCACCTTCTTGTTTGCAGACAGCGTTACCGTATTTTTTTGAATGATATAATTTACCGGAGCAGACAGTTTAATAGCTTTCAGCACCTGCTCCAGCGTTTCATCCTGCAATGTTCCCGAAAAAGAAATGTTCTTCAGCGATTTGTCCGCAAATTCGATATGGATATTGTATCGTCTTTCCAGTTTGACAGCCAAGGATTCCAGCGATTCCTGCCGGATCAGCCACCGTGAATCTTTCCATGAGGTATACAGTTCCGTCATCACACTTTTGGCCACGATCGTTTTCTCGGCTGCTTCTTCCGGGATGATGCTCTTCCGGGACGGCGAAAGCGGGACGGCGAGCAAATTGGGCATCTGCAAACTGTCCGATCCAGAGGATTTGATGATTGTCGCTTTCTGGCCCGCCACCAGCACCAGCTTGTCCATCAGACTGCCTTTCACATTCCTCAACACCTGTACGCTACCCGATTCCACGGTCGTTTCCACATTGTTTTCCTCCGGATATGCCTTAATGTTGAAGCTGGTGCCCAGCACTTTCAGCGTAACGGCAGAACTTTTCACAAAGAACGGTTTGTGTTCGTTCCGCGTCACCTTAAAATAAGCTTCACCTTCAATAAAAACCTCGCGCCCGGCTTTGTTGAATGCTGAACTGTAACGGAGTTTACTTCCTGCATTCAGCCAGACGGAAGAACTGTCGGGCAGCGTGAGCATAGACTTGGAACCGTAAGGTACGGTATATTCTGTATAAAACAGTTCCGTTTCAGCCTCATCCGGCGTTCCCTGAGCGGCATAAAAGTACATCGCAGCAACACCGGAGGCAAAAGCAAGCACGAAAATGGCAGCATAGCGGTATGCCTGTTTCATCAGGCGGCGAAAGCGGCCGCGCAGAGACGTTTCGCCCAAGATGCGCGCCATGTTTTTCCACGCTTCGTCTGCGTCGTATCTGTCACGATGGGCATAACGGGTCAATGCAAAAACTGTTTGCCTGTACGCATCTAATAATTGAGCGTTTTCGGCGGATGCATTCACCCATTCCCGCAGAATTCTTGCCTCCGCATTGCTTATTTCACCAGAGAATAAAGCTGTTAGAAGCTCTTCAATATATTCCGGTATTTGATTCATATAAATTATGTAAAATTAATAGCTATGTATTTTCTATCATATATAGAATAGACAACCGGGTGGTGGAATGAATGTGACAGGATCTGTTTTTTTAATGTTGATTAACTTTTCCCGGGGGAACGAAAAAAACGGCCCGGTCATTTCCCCATGAGCACGATGCGCATTTTCTTCATCGCCCGCGTGAGTTGCGTGCGTACCGTATTTATGGAAATGTTTAGCCTGGCAGCAACTTCCTGATAAGACAAGCCGTCTATTTTGTGAAGCGTGAGAATCTTGCGGCATTGGGGCGGCAGCGTTTGCAAGGCATTTTCAATCTGTTCGTTCAATTCTTTCTCCAGGATATCGCTCAGCGGCGTATGAACATCTTCTTCGGGATTCAACAAGTCTGCGTGCGCCAGCCGGTATTCCGCTTTTGCGCGGTAACGCTCCTCCACTTCGGCGTGTTTCAGGTAATTGAACGCCTTGTGGCGTACGGCAGATACAATATAAGATTCGATGGTAGTGTGGATTTGAAGCTGCTCACGTTTTTCCCATAGCCCGGCAAGCGTGCTGCTGACGATATCTTCCGCTTCAAGCGCATCCCCGGTAATATTCTCTGCGTAGATGCACAAGTATTTGTAGCAGGAACGAAACAGCCGTTCAAACTCCCGCGTGTCGCCCCGTTTTATTTTCTCTACGGAAATATGTTGCCCTGCCTGAATCATAACAGATGTCAAAAATATGAATAATTCTTAACAAACAGCAAGGAAAATCATCAATTCAGCTATTAAAAAAATCCGGGAAAAATGAATAATAGCGCAGGAGGGCAATACGGCTATTTTTCGTTGTTTGGCGCAACAAAAGACGTATAGAGCATCAACAACGCGGCAATGGTAACACACAGTATCCATTCGTTCCGGTTCATAAACATAAATGATGAACCGACCACCAACAGAAGGCCGGCTATTACATTAAATATTTGCAGGCGCCTTCTGCGGTAATCCATCCCTTTCGTTGGGGTTGTTAAATGGCAGATGGCTATGCCGGCCGATCCGACGGCAAACAAATAAGGGGCAAAGAAAAGTTTTGAGAAAAACAAGGTTGTACCCACTAACACCAGCAAGGCTGAGATATTAAATAGTAACGTACGTATGGATGGGTTCATATTTATTTTTTTCTAATAATGAATATGTCTTCGTCTGGCTTTTTCATATAGTATTCTTCGCGGGCAAACCGTTCAAGGCCTACTTTGTCGGTGCGAAGGCTGTTCAATTTCTCTCTATTAATTTTTATTTCATCCTGATAGTGTTTGATTTCTTTTTCCAGCTCTCTGATTTTCTCGTCATAGGTATAACGTATATACAAGTTACTGTCGCTGGCGATGAATGTAAAGGCAACAATTGCAATGGTAACCAGCACATAAGCGTTTATCCTGGATAGATAGTTGTTGTAAAAGCTTTTCAGAAACGACATCGTATGAATTATTGTACACAAAGATAAATGAATTATTTTGTATATCTTTGTGTGGTTAGAATAAAAAAAGTTTGATGGATAATTATATCGTATCTGCAAGAAAATACCGGCCTTCTACTTTCCAGAGTGTAGTAGGGCAAAAGTCGCTTACTGTTACGCTGAAGAATGCAATTGCCAAGCATAAACTGGCGCATGCTTATCTGTTTTGCGGCCCTCGCGGAGTAGGGAAAACGTCGTGTGCACGTATTTTTGCCAAAACAATCAATTGCCTTACACCTGCCTCCGACGGCGAGGCGTGTAATGAATGTGAGTCTTGCCGGGCTTTCAACGAACAACGGTCGTATAATATTCATGAATTGGATGCTGCGTCTAATAACTCTGTAGATGATATCCGTTCCCTGACAGACCAGGTACGCATACCTCCGGCACTGGGTAAATATAAGGTGTTTATTATCGATGAGGTTCATATGCTTAGTACACAGGCGTTTAATGCATTTCTTAAAACGCTGGAAGAACCTCCCCGCCATGCTTTATTCATATTAGCTACTACGGAGAAGCATAAAGTATTGCCCACGATCTTATCCCGCTGTCAGATATATGATTTTTCCCGTATTTCAATAGCCGATATGGTAGAACACCTGGAATATGTATCGTTGCAGGAAAGCGTTATCGCCGAACCGGAGGCGCTGAACGTAATCGCCCAAAAGGCCGATGGCGGTATGCGCGATGCGTTGTCTATATTCGACCAGGTGGTGAGCTTTACTAATGGAAACATTACGTATCAAGCAGTTATAGATAACCTGAATGTGCTAGATTACGAGTATTATTTCAGATTGACAGACGCCATATTATCGGGCAATGTCCGTTCGGCTGTTCTTATACTGGATGATATCTTGAGCAAAGGTTTCGACGGGCAGCATATTATCACAGGACTGGCTTCGCATTTCCGGGATTTATTGGTTTGCAAAGACGCATCAACGCTAGTCTTGTTTGAAGTGGGCGCTTCTATCCGCGAACGTTATAAAGAAACGGCGATACGTTGTATCGACTCGTTTTTATTTAAAGCGATCGAATTGGCAAACGGATGTGATTTGAATTACCGTATAAGCCGCAACAAACGTTTGCTGACGGAGTTGCTGTTGATCCAACTATGCCAGATAAACCAACCCCAAGCGGAAGAGAGTAAAAAAAAACTCCTGATTGAACCGGTAGGCGAATCTTCGCCTGCCGTACCCGCTACATCCACCGCACCGGTAACGCCCTTGCCCCAGGCAGGCCAGGCTCCTCCTAAGAAAGTATCTCAGGGGCCAATATCGACATCGATCAAGAAAGCCATAGAGAAAGAACCTGAAAAACAACTACAGCCTGCATCGGCAACAAATGAAGAATCAGCCGATTTTGAACAATCCGAATTAACCGGGTATTGGGATGAGTATGCGCAAAGAATAGAAAAGAATGCATATTTAAAAGGTGCCATGGTGAACTGCAAACCTGTATTGCAGGAAAATTACACGTTTGAAGTGGCCGTACACAATCCCGGCCAACAAGAAGAGTTATTAAACGAAAGTATAAACCTATTGCCTTTCTTACGCGCCAATCTGAAAAACAGCCATATTCAAATGCGCATCCGCATCTCCGAAACAAACGAAAAAAAATTAGCTTATACTTCCACAGAGAAATATGAACACCTGATGAATATTAACCCTGTATTAAATAAGCTAAGAGAAGAATTCAACCTGACGCCAGATTGATGCATGCATCGTTTCTACTGTTATCCTTTTAGAATTTCAGCCATTACAGATAGTTATAAAAAAAAGCCGGAATCAGCCAAGCGAGGACAATCGCTTGGCTGATTCCGGCTTTTTAGTCAGACTTTTATTTTATAATTCCCTAATCCAGATATTGCGAAAACTGATCGGTTCGCTGGGGTCTCCGTGGCTTTGGAGAATAATCGGGCCTGCTCCATGAGGCTGAACTTGCGGGAAACCGATATATTCGGTCGTTCCTAATATGGTAGTATGATTTTGAAGAAGGATACCGTTTTGGATAACGGTTACCGTGGGAGGATAGCGGTAGCCACCGTTTTCTTTAAATACCGGAGCGGTGTAGATAATGTCGTATACATTCCATTCGCCCGGTTTGCGCATGGCGTTTACCAAAGGAGGCGTCTGTTTGTATACGCTGCCGGTCTGGCCGTTCACGTATGTTTCATTCTTGTAGCAATCCAATACCTGGATTTCATATTTACCTTGCATATATACGCCGCTGTTGCCACGTGACTGGCTTGTTCCGGAGATATTTTCGGGTATGCGCCATTCTATGTGCAACTGATAGCTTTCGAATTTCTGTCTGGTTTGAATGTCGCCGGTTTTTTTGTCAACGGTAAATATGCCGTCCTTTACTGTCCAGCGGGCCGGGCCGCCTTCTTCCCTTGCGCTTTCCCATGCAGAGAGGTCTTTTCCGTCAAATAAAATGATAGCGTCTGAGGGAGGGCTGATAAGGCCGTTTCCCTGGCAAACACCCGGCGTAACGGTGGGTGGTTGGGGCGTCCAATACTCGGACATACCGGGTTTCATACGTTCTTGTTGCGGATATTCTTTTTCTTGTGCATAAGCGCTTACGCCGATAATGCCGGACAAAGCGGCAAACAATACCGTCCTGCTTAGGTCTCTTTTGTTCATGGCCTGAATTGAATTTTTAGGTTTATAATAATTTATATTTTCTGCAAACATAACTAAATTTATTCACTTATTATGATTAAAGAGCCGTTGTTCTGCAAACTTTTCGTATTTAGTATCCGGCCGGCCATAGTTGCAATAAGGGTAAATACTGATGCCGCCGCGAGGCGTGAAAATGCCGGTTACTTCGATGTACTTGGGCTCCATAAGCGCTACTAAATCTTTCATGATGGTATTTACACAGTCTTCGTGGAAAGCTCCGTGATTGCGAAAACTGAATAAATAGAGCTTCAGGCTTTTACTTTCTACCATTTTTACCGCAGGAATATAATCGATGTAGATGGTGGCAAAGTCGGGTTGCCCGGTTATCGGGCAAAGGCTTGTAAATTCGGGGCAATTAAACCGCACCCAATAATCATTTCCCGGATGTTTGTTTGCAAAGGCTTCCAATACTCCGGGGGCATATTCATTTGTATAAACCGTTTTTTTTCCTAATGAATGTAATTCGTTATTTTCCATATGTATATATTTTTAGTATTTATATTATTCCGAACGCAAACTATTCACCGGGTTTTCATTTGCTATGTCCCAGGCGCGCCCTGAAGAGCAAAATAGGATATCATCACACCCAGTACGATAGCGATTGCCGAGTTGGGAGGTATAGGTGCGAAAAATCTGCGTTACCGGGATAGCAGAAAACATCTACGCCGGCCATGGTGAGCGGCGTATTGTTACTTTCATGGCGCAGGGAACAGGCGCATTGATAATCGTACTGTCCATTTTTTTGACACTACTGTATAAATATTGGACACTCCGGCGGGGAATTTGGGCCCGGCCCCCGCCGGGCCGGGCTTTCGCGTCAGTCCGGATCGAGAGTCATCATGCCGGGATACCTCATGCCGGTGAAGCGGGCCAGCTCTTCGCCGTCTTTTTCTACCCATGCCTCGCAGGGACCGTCGTCGTCGAAGGGAGAGAAGATAATATGATTGACTGACGGGGGCGCTACTTCGAGGCCGGTAACCGTATCCACGCCCTCTACGGTCACTGTCTTAAAGCCCGTTATGGGAAAGAGCGCGGGAGCTTCGCCGGTTTGTTCAAGTATCAATACGCCCCCTGCGGCGGCCGGGTAAAGAGCTTCGGCGAAGGCGGCGGCGGCGGCCGGGTAAACGTACATCACTTCCTGCGAAGGCACTTCCTGCGAGGCTACGGCTAATACGGGAGCGGCGTCGCCGGGCGCGTCGGGAAGAAAGCCGTTGTCGCCGTCTTCTTCATCGTCGCCGGGCTTGCCCTTGCCGGAAGTGGAACCTCCGCGGTGGGCAACGATGGTTTCGTATTGCCTGATGGCGGCGTTGATGCGGGTGATAATCAGGTTCAGGGCGTCGGCGTCGGCGGTTTGGCCGGCAAGATTGGCCATGACGTAAGCGGCGTTGAGCGCCTCTGCAAAATTGGCGAAAGCCTTGTCTGTAAGCGGGCGGATATGCTGCATATTGCCCAGCATTTCGGCCTGTTTGACGTCCATCTCGCGTTCTTCATACAGCGCCTTGAAGGCCTCGTTGGCCGCTTCCAGCGCGTCTACCGCTTCCGTCAGGCCGAGGGCCTCTACGCAGGAAACGTATTTAGACAGGCGGAGGTCCTGAATCATATTCGTTATGAGGGCGCTTGCTTCCGTCAGCGGAGCCTTGGGTATCTTCCTGAAATTGTCGAGTACGAAGGCGAGCCTTTCGGCAGCCTGCTTTTCGGTGGGGGTCTTTTTGTGAGACGCTGCATCCACGCTCCCTTTCACCACCCTGAAGGCCTCTATCCGTTCTTCGTGGGCTTCCGTGATATAGCGCGTTTCGGCAGCTTTCCGGCTGCGCTTGTAAATGTCGTCTTCCTTTTGGAACGTGGCGACTAACAGGTTCCACAGTCCAATTATAGCGCCCAGCACGCTTTTGTGTTTCTCTATAAATTCAATGATTTCCTTAATAAGTTCAAAATGTTCGCCATTCCTGAGGCTCCTTAGAAGGTTTGTGTATTTCTCAATCTTATTCATCTCTTTATTTTTTTTGTTGGTTTGTATTTCTACAAATATACTCATTTATCGAAAAAAAACGTCAGGAAATCCCCCTTTTTTTTATCCCGATCGAATCCCGGCGACCGTGAAACCTCCCCGCCGACCGGCGCGGCCAAATCCCGGCGACCGTGAAACCTCCCCGCCGACCGGCGCGGCCAAATCCCGGCGACCGTGAAACCTTTCCGCCGACCGGCGCGGCCAATCCCGGCGACCGTGAAACCTTTCCGCCGACCGGCGCGGCCAATCCCGGCGACCGTGAAAGCTCCCCGCCGACCGGCGGACGCAATCACACCATGTGTGAAACGCCGAAACAGCTTTTATGTACACAAGAACAGAGGAAAATAAACAGAAATCCCATCGGGATATATAAAAACATGTTTCAGTATGAAAAACTTCGGGAAAATTTGGTAATAAACAAAATAATCGCTATCATTACGGAAAATTCAGTACACGCTATGGAAAAAGACTCGACGCCCTCCATTCTTCACCCCTCTGTCTTCTGCCCGGCGGCACGTAACGGCATATAGCAACGGCTCCCGAACCGGGAAGGCGGGAGCCACGAAATAAACATGACCGGCGGAGAAAACAACCAATTTGTAGACCGCTACACCTTTACCGGCCCGGACACGCTCCGGCTGGATTATGTATCCGGTAATATTACACTCTCAGGGGGTACACCTAGTATTTTATATTTATAAACGCCTACTAACAGATTGAATCATGAAACGATCTTCTACGTTATGATGACAATCTTCCATCCTGGGCATTTCGCTTTCAATATAAAAGTAGTAGTTGCAGCCCATCTTCCATTTATTATAACGGCGCCACTTACAGAGCAGGATGGCGCAGCCGCGCAAGGGATAGGAGTTGCAAGTCCCTGCCGGTCTGTATGCGGCGGTATGGGGCATGAAATCAACTGACATTTATTTTTTAAGAGGGACGTTTTTTTTTGTACGTTTGTGCAGAGATATGTTACTTTATTCTTACGGGCCATGAAAAAACAAATGCTTCTCTTCTTTTTTGTCTCTTCGGGTGTGCTTTCTTTTGCACAGCAGGAACAGGTTGTTCCTTTTGACAGGGCGTATAAGCGGGTTTACCGGGCAACGAGGGTTTCCGGTATGCGCCCGGTGATTGACGGGCGGCTGGATGACGGATTTTGGCAAACGCAGGGAGAGTGGTCGGAGGCTTTTGTGCAGGTTGTCCCGAACGAACGGTTTCCTACTACTTCGCCCACCCGGATGAAAGTGCTGTACGACGACAGGTATATATATGTAGGGGTTTATTGCAGGGAGAGCGAGCCGGAAAAGATTATCCGCTTTACAGGAAACAGGGACGATAACAGCCTGGGCGATTTGATTAGCGTGGCTTTTGATACGTACCACGACTACCGGGCGGCCCCGGAGTTCAATATGAATGCAGGGGGGAACAAGACCGACCTGATTGTAACCGACAACCTGACCGTAAACCGCAGCTGGAACGCCGTATGGGAAGGAAGGACGCAGGTAAACAGGGCCGACTCGAGCTGGACGGCCGAGCTGAGCATCCCTTTCAGCCAGCTGCGCTACAACCGGCTATCCGGCAAAGGCGTCTGGGGGCTGCATGTGCGGCGGGTGATACGCCATAAAAACGAAACGCAGAACTGGAGCCTCATCCCGCTGAAAAACAACGGGCATGTATTCTCGTTTGGCGAGATGCACGGGATGGAGCATTTGCCCAAGCCGCGCAACATAGAGTTCCTGCCCTATGTGATGGGTAAGAAAAGAAGCGGTTGGGGAGGGAATGCCGGTATGGACGCCAAGTTTGCACTGTCTGACTTCACACTGGATGTAACGGTCAACCCGGACTTCGGGCAGGTAGAGCTCGACCCGTCTGTGATGAACCTCACGACTTTCGAAACGTTTTACGACGAGATGCGCCCTTTCTTCCTGGAAGGAAAGCATATTCTTGATTTCTCTTCGGGCGGCGACCAGCTGTTTTACACCCGCCGCATCGGTTCGGAAAACGTACCTGTCATCGGCGCCTTAAAACTGACGGGGACAAACCGGAAGGGGGTGACAATCGGCATGCTGCAAAGCGTAACAGCCCGCCGGGGCGCTGAAGAACAGGCGGCCAAACCCTTAACGAACTACACCGTGGCCCGGGTGCAAAAGAACTGGAAAGGAAACATCCTGCTGGGCGGCATGCTTACTTCCGTAAACCGGGCATTGAACGCGCCTTCCCTCCAGGAAGCCATGATACGCAACGCCTTCACTGCCGCTGTGGACTACACGCATTACTTCAATAACCGCCTGTATTACGTAGACGCAAAGGGGATGTTCAGCTCGCTGGCAGGCAGCAGGCAGGCCATCACGCTGGTGCAAAACAACCCGGTGCACTATTTTCAGCGGGCTTCCGCCGCAGGTTATCTGGGGGTAGACGAAAGCCGCACATCCTTAAACGGCACGGGGGGATACGTAAAGGCAGGCAGGAAAGGAAACGCCAAATGGTCGTTCTCGGAAGAGTTCAACTGGATGTCGCCGGGCTTCGACCTGAACGATATCGGCTACTTAAAGCAGGCAGACGCCCTGTCGGCCGTCACAACCATCGAGTTTAAACAAACGGAAGTATGGAGGATGTTTCGCTCGAACACCTTCACCTTCTCACAGGAAAACAAATGGGATTACGGCGGAAGCGCTATCAATAACACCGCGGGCTTCAACTGGAAAACGATGCTCCTCAACCGCTTTGAACTCAGCCTGTATAAGGCTTACGGCTGGAACCGGCTTGATACGCGCCTCCTGAGGGGCGGGCCGGACATGCGATACAATCCTTACTTCCGGTCTGCCGCAACGTTCAATACAGACAAAGCCCGCCGCATGATGCTTATGCTTGCCTATACGGGCGATCACAACACCGATGGCTATAACCGGGCAAACACCCTTTCGCCCAGCCTTTCTTTCCGCCTGGGAAACCATGTCTGTCTGTCGGGGCAGTTTACTTATTCATGGAATACCGACAACCTGCAATACGCAGCCCCCCGTATCATGGGGCGCATGAAGCAGGAAACCTACGCCCTCACCATGAAACTACAGGTAAACGTTACGCCCGACGTATCGCTGCAATTCTACGGCTCGCCTTTTACCTCGGCCGCCACATTCAGCCATTTTAAAGAAGCGGCCGATACCCGGTCGAACGTTTACGAAGAGCGCTTCCGCACGTTCGCCCCTGCTTCCCTGTCGTACAGCGACGGCGTATACACGGCAGAAGGGCAAGGGGGCAAGACATCGTTTGCCAACCCCGACTTCAGCTTCAATGAGTTCCGTTCCAACCTGGTAGCCCGCTGGGAATACCTGCCCGGCTCCACCCTCTACTTCGTATGGGAGCGCCACCTGTCCGGCCGCAGCAACCAGTACATCCGGGGATGGCGCCCCAACTTAGACCGCATGTCCGGCCTCCCCGCAACAAACACCTTTATGCTTAAACTGAATTATTGGTTTACTATCTGATAATGCCGGATAATACGTAAGAATTGCGTTACCGTACGCTCTATATTTTGCCTGGCAAATACGTTGTCCATTGCCTGCCGGAGGCTGACGGTGCCTGGCTGTATGGAGAACGCCGATAAAAAGCCCTGGCTGTTTAAAGCCTCGGCTTCTTCTATTGATCCGCCGATGGCTATGGTGGGGATATGTTGTTTTCGGGCTGCCTGAAGTATGCCGCCTGGCGTCTTTCCCATGCCGGTTTGTTTGTCTAATTTGCCTTCGCCGGTAATAACTAAATCGGCCCCCTTTATCTTTTCTTCGAACAACAAGGCGTCGAGCACCATTTGTATGCCCGGCTTGAGCGTTGTGGGGAGAAAGGCGAGGAAGCCGCCGCCCAATCCTCCAGCCGCCCCTGCTCCGGGGATGGCATCGATGTCTTTTTGCTCTTGTTGCCTGATTACGGAAGCAAAGTGGGTTAAGCCCCTATCCAATAGCCGTATCATTTCATCGTCGGCGCCTTTCTGGCGAGCATACACAAAGGCCGCCCCGTTCTCGCCCGAAAACGGATTGTTTACATCGCAGGCCACCGTAAAGTCTGCTTCTTTGAGCCGGGGCAACGCTTGCGAACGGTCTGTCGAACAGATGTCCTGAAGAATCCTTCCGCCCTGCCTCAGTTCCTTTCCTTCCTTATCCAAGAAACGGAAACCGAGCGCCTGGAGCATCCCCGTACCGGCATCGTTCGTAGCGCTGCCTCCTATGCCAACCAGAAAATGCCGGCAGCCACGTTCCAGCGCATCTTTTATCAGCTCTCCCGTGCCGTACGTCGTAGTAAGTAAGGGATTCCGCTTATCTTCGGGCACCAAAGGCAATCCGCTGGCGGAAGCCATTTCAATCACCGCCGTCTCGCCATCCCCCAATATACCATATTCGGTATAGATAAGATTCATCAGCGGATCATGTACTCGGCAGGCCATCATTTTTCCACCCATCGCATGCACCAACGCCTCTGTTGTGCCCTCGCCGCCATCGGCAACAGGGATTTTCAATACTTCGCAATCAGGAAAGACACTCCGGATGGCTTTCTCAGCGCTTTCCGCCACTTCCAAAGAAGTAACAGAGCCTTTAAATGAATCGGAAGCGACAACTATTTTCTTCACACCAATACAGATATTTAACCGGGCAACATCGTGTCATAGCATTTCTTTCAATGCTTGTTCTAAAAGACGGATATCTTCATCCGTCGTATCCCAGGAAGTAACCAGGCGGACTTCACTTGCCTCTTCATTCCAATAGTAGAAGAAGTATTTTTCCAACAGTTTTTTAGCTGCTCCGGAGGGCATAATAAAGAAAAGCTGGTTCGATTCCACCTTCTGTGTGAACTGAATCTGCGGATATTGCCGTAATAGCGCAGCTAATTTGGCAGCTTGCCGATTGGCATTCGCCGCATTATCAAGCCACAGGTTATTTTCTAAATAAGGTATAAATTGTGCCGACAGATAACGCATCTTAGAAGCCAACTGGGCCGATTGTTTCCTGAAATAGTGAATATTTTCCGTTATCTCCGGCCGGAAAGATATAACCGCTTCGCCCATCATCATCCCATTCTTCGTTCCCCCAAAACTCAGTACGTCTACGCCGACGTCTGCCGTCAATTCCTTCATTGTGCAGTTCAGATAAGCGCACGCATTGGCCAGGCGGGCGCCGTCCATATGAAGATACATATCGTGGGCATGCAACAGATTGGCTATCGCTCTTACCTCTTCAATCGTATAAACCGTCCCCAGTTCCGAAACCTGCGATATATATACCGCTTTTGGCTGGGCATGATGGCAAATGCCAAAATTATGCAGGTGCGGCCTGATTAATTCCGCCGACAGCTTCCCGTCTTCCGCAGGTATGGCAATCACCGTACAACCCGTCATCCGTGCCGGCGCTCCACATTCGTCTACATAAATATGAGCTGTCTGGGTGCAAATAATGCTGTGAAACGAACGGGTAGCCGCCTGCAAGGCCACCGAATTAGCCCCCGTACCGTTAAACACAAAGAAAGGAGAAGCTCCTTCCCCAAACACTTCCTTTAACTTATCAACAGCGGCTGCCGTCCAATTATCATCGCCATATCCCACCGCATGGCCTTCATTAGCTTTAAGTAAGGCATCCATTATCAAAGGATGCACCCCCGAATTGTTATCACTGGCAAAACTTCTCATAACGTTTACTTTTAAGAGCCTAAAGATAGTGATTAAAAAGTTTATCCACTATATGCCGTTTCACGGATTTGAGTGAAGGTTCTTTTTACGGGAACAGAAATTTCTTATCAGAATAGAATAAGATATATGTATTTATTATTACATTTGGAGCATTTTGTAACTTATATACCTGCAATGGTATACTTTATTGAATTGAATTATCTTAAACAATACACAGATCATTAAAAAACACTGACATTATGATTATTGGAATTCCAAAAGAAATTATGCCCGGAGAAGCCCGTGTGGCTGCCAGCCCGGAAACTGTAAAGAAATTCATCGCCGATGGAGCGACAGTTTTAATTGAACATAAAGCAGGAGAAGGCTCCTTCTATTTTGATGATGATTACAAGGCTGCCGGTGCGCAGATTATGACTTCGGTAGAAGAACTGTTTGAAAAAGCAGCTTTAATTCTTAAAGTAAAAGAACCGCTTTTCAATACCGATTGTAATAAACACGAGGTAGACCTGATGCATGAAGGGCAATACCTTATAACATTTATACACCCGGCCTCACCCGTCAATCATGAAATGGTAAACAGGCTGGCTGCAAAAAACGTTATAAGCATGACCCTCGACGGAGTTCCGCGTATATCACGCGCCCAAAGTATGGATGCCTTGACTTCCATGAGTACATGCGCCGGATACAAAGGGATACTTTTAGCAGCTAACGCCATGCCTAAATTCGTGCCACCCATGTTTACGGCCGTTGGTTCTGTACGGCCGGCTAAGGTATTGGTTATCGGTGTTGGAGTAGGAGGCTTACAGGCTTTGGCTACGGCTAAGCGGCTGGGGGCTGTCACGTATGCTACGGATATTCGCCCGGCGGCATTAGAACAGGCGCAGAGCTTAGGCGTTAAAGTAATAGAGACAGGCATACCGGCAGAAATGGCCATCGCAGAAGGTGGTTACGCCAACGAATTATCCGAAGAATGGTTGATAAAGGAACGCGAAAAACTGCGCGAAATGATGAAAGGCATGGACATCGTATTCTGCAGCGCTTTGGTGCCGGGGAAAATAGCGCCCGTATTAATTACGGAAGAGATGATAAAAGAGATGCCGAACGGCTCCGTTATTGTAGACATCTCCATAGACCAGGGCGGTAACTGCGAAATAACACCTCCGGGAAAAACAGAAATAAAACATGGCGTAACATTGATAGGTATTAAAAATATACCGGGCATGTTGCCAACCAGCGCTACCTGGATGTTTTCCAATAATGTCTATAATCTTGTTAAGTATCTGACTAAGGATGGCAAAATAGCATTGGATATGTCTGATGAGATTGTAAAATCAATTTTAGTATCCATCCATGGAAAAGTAGTACACACAGGAGCTTTGGAAGCCATGAATAAACACTAAAACGCCCATGAATCCGATTTATTTAGTATTAATATTTCTGCTATCCTCTGTTGTAGGCTATTTTATCATCAAAAATGTACCGAGCCTGCTGCACACCCCTCTTATGACGGGAATGAATGCTTTATCCGGCGTATGCCTTTTAGGCGCTGTGATCTCTGTTGGATATGCTTACCAGGCGGGAGGCGCGGGTCTTATTTCCGGACAGGTATTCGGCGGGATAGCAGTCGTTTTGGCTACCGTAAATGTAGTGGCAGGATTTGGCGTAACGCACCGCATGCTTAAAATGTTTAACCCCAAAGAAAAAAAAACTGAGAAATGATAACGGAAACCGTCTATTACATCATTTGTGTAATCCTCTCTTTTCTCTCTTTGCTGGGGCTATCTATGATGAGCAAAGTCCCTACTGCCGTTCGTGGCAACCTGTTGCTTTCATTTTGCCTTCTGGCAGGATGTGTGATCACCTTATTATATTATCAGATCGCCGGGGTGGGGACTATTTATGCATTTATATTAACCGGATGTATTACAGGAGGTATCCTTGCTTATAAAGTACAGATGATGGAGATGCCTCAGACAGTGGCCATGCTGAACGGATTGGGCGGATTGGCCGGAGGTATCGTAGGGGCACTTACGCTTATCCATATCGGCGTAAAGCCACCGGCCTATCCATTGTTTGTAAATGTAACGGCTACCTTGGCGGTTGCTGTAGGGATGGTTACTTTTGTAGGGAGTATGGTGGCTGCCGGAAAGCTACATCGTTTACTTCCTCAGCAACCTGTTGTCTGGAAAAATCATCCGTTACTTACAATCCTGTTTCTGATTGGCTCCGTAGTATCTGTTGTTTTTGCTTTCTTTATAGGAAAAGATGTGGGTATTCTGTCCAATAGTTACTTCATATTGGCTTTGGCCGTTATCTTCGGGTCGCTTTTCGGATTAGCCTTTGCTATCCGTGTCGGCGGGGCGGATATGCCGATCACCATATCGTTACTTACTTCTCTTGCCGGGGTAGCCGCCGCTATTGCCGGAATGGCTATCGGTGATTTGTTAGTGGTTTCCATCGGGGGAATCGTTGGTTCGTCTGGTTTGCTGTTGACACAAATTATGTGCCGTGCGATGAATCGTAACCTGATGGTTATTTTAACGGGAAAAACATCCGTAGCGCCGGCCACAACCTGCACAAATAAGTTACCGGAAGAGAAGGAAGAAAACGCTGCGCCGGAACATGAATCGAATGAAATAGCTCTCGGTAATCTGTTGAAATCAGCCAAACGCGCTATTATTGTCCCCGGTTATGGTATGGCGCTTGCACAGGCGCAACACCTGGTTCGCCAGCTTGCCGATTTGTTGGAAGCCCGGCATACAGATGTTAAGTATGCCATCCATCCGGTAGCCGGGCGTATGCCAGGACACATGAACGTACTGCTTGCCGAGGCCGATGTGGCTTATGAACAGTTGTACGAAATGGACAGTATCAACGAAGACTTTAAAGAGACCGATATAGTTATTGTCATCGGTGCCAATGATGTATTGAATCCTGCTGCAAGAGACGCCGAAGGCACTCCCATTTATGGTATGCCTGTATTAAATGCAGACCAGGCTAAACATATAATCATCTGTAATTTCGACACGAAACCAGGCTATGCCGGCGTTCCGAATCCTCTTTACGAGATGGCGGATAAAGTAACCATGATGCTCGGCGACGCCAAAGAATCGTTAGCCGAATTGCAAAGAATGTTGAGTAATTCGTAACGAATCATACTCCCGGTTTGCACAAAACATTTAAAAATGTGCAGCATTTAATAATAATAATTATATTTGCTGCCGTTTTTGCTATGGCTAAAAAGTCATGAAACGTGTTATTAACTAATAATGAAAAGTATGAAAAAGATTATTACTTTAGCATGCGTTGCCATGCTCCCTTTGTCGTATGCCGCAGCCGAAGGTTATCAGGTAAATTCACAAAGTGCCAGGCAGGCCGGTATGGGCCATGTAGGCGTTGCGATGAAATTGGGCGCCGAAAGTATGCACTTCAATCCTGCAGGGCTTGGTTTTCTAGATAAAACGATAGACCTGTCGGCCGGAATATCCGGTGTTTTTTCCAGTGGAGAATACACAAAAGAAAATTACAAACACAAACCGGATAACGACCCGAGTACCCCCCTTTATTTCTATGCCGGATTTAAAATATATGATTTTATGTCGGCCGGAATAAGCGTTACCAATCCTTATGGCAGTGCAATGAATTGGGGGAAAAACTGGACAGGATCCCATCTTATCCAGGATATTTCGCTAAAATCATTTTCTATTCAACCTACATTGGCTTTTAAGATTGGCGACCACCTCAGTTTAGGCGCCGGTATGATGATGATGTTCGGCGATTTTTCATTAAGTCGCGCCCTTATTACATCCGGCGATTTAGCGGCAGTAGCAACGATGAAGCCGGCATTACAACCTCTTGCCGATAAATATAAAGATATTACTCCCGTAGGGACCACTTTATCGGGCAATGCCGGCGTAAAGTTAGGATTCAACGCAGGAGCTATGTATGATATAACAGAGCAGCTTACCGTAGGTATTTCCTATCGTTCAAAAGTAAAGATGAAAGTGCCCGAAGGAACAGCCGAATTATCCTACGCCAATGAGTCGGAACTGAAACCGATATTAGGCGCCATGATCCCTCCGTTAGACCAAGGTACGTTTGAAGCCGAACTGCCTTTACCTTCCAACTTGAATGTGGGTATCAGCATCACACCGATCGACAGGCTTATGCTTTCCGGTGAAGTCCAGTTTGTAGGTTGGGGCGCCTATAAAGAGTTGAATGTTCAATTCTGGCAGGAAGGTTTGAAAGGATACAGCCTTTCGGCAAAAAAGGAGTATAAGAACAGCTGCATTTACCGTATTGGCGGCGAATATGCTACAACAGACCGTTTAGACCTCCGTTTAGGATTCTACTTTGATGAATCACCTGTTAAAGATGGGTTCTTAAATCCGGAAACGCCCAGTATGAATAAGCTGGGTACAACCGCCGGGCTTAGTTTCCGTCCATTGGAAAAATTATCTGTCGACATTGCCTTATCCTATGTCACAGGTTTCGGACGCGACGGTTCCTATACCGATGTAAACCCCGTAACTAAACAACCAAGAGTTTTTGACGGACATTACAAAATTCGTGCATTCACCCCATCCATAGGGCTGGCTTATTCATTCTGAATAAACTGTTGAGTGTGGAAAGTTGAAAACAGTATCGTAAATTCGTTTTTAATTTTCCACACTCAATTCTATGCCGTTTACTTAAGTTATAACCATTTCTTATACATGAATAAGTTGGGCTAAGTACGCGCCTGCTGATAAACGCTGTCTTCTTTTCTTTTGTCTGTCATATCTACTTCGATAACGAAAGGTTTGCCGACTGTATAATTGACAGGTATTGAAAGATAAAAGATGGTATTGTTCTTTTTATTTTTTCCTCCCTGAATGATTTCAATAGCTGTTTTATCTTTCAGAAAACAGGCTTTATCAGGTAACAGGCTCTCTTTTGGGAAAACAAGTTTCAGCCGGTTGTCGATTGGTTTGTTGAATACAATAAGATAGAGTTTGTCGCCTTTTCGGGTATAGTATCCCCATCCCTGCGTTTCCAGTCCGGCATATTCGCATCCATAGATAGCATCATGGTTTATTTTCATCCATTCGCCTATTTCCATAGCCAGCCGGGTCTCTTCCGGGCGTATCGCACCCTGTCCGTCCGGTCCGAAATTCAGCACAAAATTACCATTCAACGAGACAGATTTGGCGAGCATTTCAATCAGGTCGTAAGCTGTTTTAACGTATCCTGTCCAAGCGGAATGGTATCCCCATTGGTTTTCGGGCACCGTCATAATGCACTCCCAATCATTACCGTGTACATCTTCGATGTTACCGGGTAAGTCGCGTTCCCAGCCCTGTTCATAGTCTCCCATCAACTGTCCATTGCTGTCGAAATGACGTTTCCCGTATTCGTCAGCCCGGAAGCGGCTGCCTATTATAAGTCCGGGATGTTTTTCGCGCAATTCCTTTTCCAGGTTATCGGTCCAAGCGCTCTCATTAACCCAGGATTGATCCCACGTCCCATCAAACCACAGGCCTTTTATCGTTGGATAGTTGGCCAGTAGTTCCAGAAGTTGGTTGCGCGTGAACTGTTTAAATTCTTCGTAAGACTGCTTTTCATCATCGGTTTCCGGCGCTTTCGAACGATAGCCCGGATGATTCCAGTCGATAATGGAAAAATAAAGGTAAACGTCGATACCCTCGGATGTATATGCATCTACAACTTCTTTTACAATATCTTTTTTATAGGGTGAATGAGCGATCGTATAGTCGGTATACCGACTGTCCCAAAGGCAAAAGCCATCGTGATGTTTGGTTGTAAATATCATGTATTTTGCTCCCATATCTACGGCTATCTTCGCCCATTGTTGTGCATTAAAATCGGCAGGATTGAAATCTTTATACAATTGGTCGTATGCTTCGTCGGACATTTCGTCCCACGAGCGAATCCATTCCGCTGCACCGATATAAGCTTTTCCTTGCCAATGTCCGCCGGGGATTGCATATACTCCCCAATGTATGAACTGCCCCAATCCGTATTCCCTCCAACACTGCATATCGGCATCTGTGCGTTTTTCTATGCGATGAGTGCCGTGTTTGAGGTCGTGCCCGCTATTTGTAATGCAGGCGGTTGCATGCAACAGACAAATGGTTACAAAATAGAAGAGGGTCTTACTCTCTATGTTTTTCAATGTCATGACTTCTATAATTTACAATTCCAGGGTCTATAGGCAGGCCCTGGAATCAAGTTAGACTAACTTATCAGGCGTATTAGTTATAACCTTCGTTTTGCGGGAAGGAACTCCCTGTATTAGAATCGATGATAGATTGAGGAATAGGCCACAAGGCATGATAATCCTTCATATTTTGCGTATTGGGGTTATATTTCAGCGTACGCTCTTTTAATTTGCCCAAACGCACCAGGGTCAGTCGTCTCAATTCTTCACCCACTAATTCGCGGATGCGCTCGTCCAGCAAGAAGTCAATCGTTGCTTCGCCGGCGCTGATAGGTGATGTATTGGCACGTTCCCGTATTACATTGATCGCTTCGGCTGCTTCGGTTTGTTTGTCTTGCTGGATTAACGCCTCGGCAAGCAATAGATAGGTTTCTCCCAGACGCGATTTGATGCGGTCCTTATTGGCTCCGTTGTAACTCAGATTGTCGGCTTTTCCGTAAAAGAATTTGGTAACAGCCGGACACAGCTCGGCTTTGTTCCAAGATTCGTCGGTAATATCCGCTTTTTGTCCGAATTTCTCTGACGAAGGGTTGTTGTAATACCAATTCCTCTTAATATTGTATTCGGAGTTACGCATGTCGGTAGGAGTGTAAAAGTTTTCGCCGTTGATCCACCATTTGAGAGGTACGATTTGCGCAAGTCCTCTTCCTCCCAAGCTGTCAGCCAAAACAAACCCGTCGATGTTCCAATATTTGGGAACCCAGGCGCGACGGCTCCAATCTTCGTTGGCGTCTCCTCCTCCGTTTGTATTGTATTCCAGTTGTATAACCCAAATACTTTCCCGATTTCCTGCGTTTCTGTTTTGGTTGTATTCGAGGAACATGTCGGAGAATGGATCGCCGGGATTATCCCAGACAACGCCAAAACGGTTTTTTGTCAGCGAGAAATAGCCTGAGTTGATGACGTTTCGGGCAGACGTTTCGGCTGCCGAATAGTTACCGGCCAGAAGGTATATTTCGCTAAGCAGGTGTTCGGCAGCCCATTTGGTCAATTTGCCAGGTATAACCTTGTCCGGGTCTTCCGGTAGATTGTCGACGGCAAAGCGCAAGTCTTCTACCATCTTGTTTAAGACTTCGGCTTTCGGCGTACGAGTAAAGTCTATACGGAATTTTTCTTCAATTTTATCTACATAGGGTACATCTCCATAGAGGTAAACCAGATACCGGTAGGCATAGGCGCGGAAAAAACGCGCTTCCGCCTGAAACCTTACTTTATCGCCTGGTTTATCCCATTTCACATTTTCTTTTTCGGAATAGCTGAGTATCTCGTTTGCCGACGCTATCATTCCGTAAGCATAATTCCAGTACGTAGTTACGTACACAGAAGAAGTGCTGTAAGACAAGTTTTCAAAAGGCACCAGCGAACCGTCTTTATGTCCTGTATATACAATGTCGGTAGCAACTTGCAGGGATTCGTAAGGACAAGCCTGCGAATGTGCAAAGAAGGTATTTGTCCCTGCGCTTCCCCATGTATTGTATTCGGAACGAGCATAGCCGTACAGCCCTGTTATACCTACTTCAAAGCCATACGAACTTGTGTATGTATTACTTGGAGCAAACGAGCTTTTCAATTCTTCGTCCAAAAAGCCGGCACATCCGGTATGAAGTAATCCGATAGCTACCGTGGCAGCGAATAATATTTTTTTCATCTCTTTGTTTGTTTTAAATTAGAATGTTAGATTTAAACCTACTATATACGAACGCGCCGACGGATAAGTGGAAAGAATATTCCTGTAAGTACCATCAATGTCGTTTGAATCAAAATTAAGTGCGTTTTTCAGATTGCTGAACGTGTAGAGGTTGTTCACACTTACATTGACAGAAAGGCCTGCAATGCCTATCTTGTCGAGCAGATTCTTTTTAAAGTTATATCCTATCGTGATGTTTTTTATCTTTACATAAGTCATCTTCTTGTAGAAAGTATGTTTGTCGTAGGGAATGTAGGCTGGCGAAGTCATCTCGTTAGTCGGATTTTCGGGTGTCCAATAGTTCATACCGCTCAGGTAGTTATAGCTTGGCATCCAACGGTCGAAATTCTGTTCGTGTAATTCTTTCCATTGTCCGAATACGCCGTTCAACATCAGCGAAGCATAGAAATTCTTATAGCTAACCTGATTACCCATAGATAACAGGAAGGACGGAAGCTTGGAACCGATGATTTTCTTATCATCCGCCGTAATCTTTCCGTCGGGCACACCGTCGGGACCACTGTGATCTTCCAGTTTAGCCGATCCCGGAACAGCACCTGGCTGTTGAGCCTTGGCAGTTTCGGCTTCATTTTCCTGCCAAGTACCTATTATGTTGTAATCGTAAAATACGCGCAACGGTTTTCCGATAAACCATTTATTGGTAACGTCGTCTTTGCCGTCGCCACGCAATTCCAGTATTTTATCGCGGTTCAACGAGAAGTTTACATTGGTTGTCCAATTGAAGTCTTTACTACTGATATTTATCGTATTAACAGCAATTTCAACACCTTTGTTAAGCGTTTCGCCTACGTTGTCCATAATAGTGCGATAACCATTCATTATCGGTACGGTACGACTCATTAGCAAATCCACCGTATGCGTCCGATATAAGTCTATATTACCGGAGAGGCGCCCATTCCAAAAGCTGAAATCAACCCCCCAATTAAAGGTGCGGGTAGTTTCCCATTTCAGGTGTGGATTTCCCACGCCGTTGGAAGGGATAAAAGTACCGTTCACAATCGTGCCGTCACCCCATATATATTTCGCCAAGCTCAGACGGTTCATCGTCTGATAGGCTTTGATAGCCTGGTTTCCATTTGAACCAAAAGAAGCGCGTATTTTTAACATGTCAATACTTTCTGCTTCAAAAAAGTCTTCGGAAGAAAGATTCCATGCTGCGGCTACCGATGGGAAGAAGGCGTATTTGTTATTGACTCCAAACGCTGAATAACCATCAGAACGGGCTGTCAACGTCAGCATGTATTTTGAAGCAAACGCATAGTTGATACGTCCCATATACGAAAGCAGGGCTGTTTCGGTGAGCTTAGACGTCACCGTTTGATTTTTTTCAGCTCCGCCCATATTGTGATAATCCGAGTCGTCGTTTACAAAGCTCTGTCCGGTTTGTTTGGATTCCTGGTGATTTGTTTGCTGTATGCTGAACAAGAGAGTAGCATCAATTTTATGTTTGCCAAAAGTATTGTTGTATTTCAACAGGTTTTCCCATGTATAATCGTAGTAGTGGATATTTTCGATGCTGGCATCTCCGCTGACCTTTTTCCCTGTCAACGTGTTGCGTCCATAATATGCCCCGGTAAATGTATTGCGATAGTTATATCCGAAATTACTGCGGAAAGAAAATCCTTTGACCGGCAGAATGAGGTCGGCAAATGTGGATATGAATATGTTCCGGCTTGTTTTATCCTGTATGGCGTCTGTATCGGCCATAGGGTTGTAAAACAATGTTTGATCCATCGGATAATCCACGTAGTTTCCATCTGCATTTTTATAGATTCCGTAAGGGCTCATTTTCAATCCGGCTTCGATGTAGGGCTGTATACCTCCTGTTTCTCTTTGTGTGGCTTGCGTACCCATTCCGATGGTTAGCCAGGAGTTGAGTTCCTGAGTAAGATTCAGCGTAAGGTTGGTGCGTTTCAATCCGGTGTTTGTTACTACCCCATCTTCTCCGAGAAAAGAAAGCGACGCCAAATAAGCGGTTCGGTCAGTACCTCCTGAGATGCTGATTTGATGGCTGTGCGTGAGTGCTTTCCTGAATATAATGTCTTGCCAGTCTGTTTCCGTTCCGGCCTGATAGTTGGCACGTTCACTGGGATTCAGAATAATATTGGGATCTAAACTGCTACCGGTATAACCGGGTTTCAGGCGGGTATAATCCTGGATGTATTTCACGTACTCTTCCCCTTTCATCACGTTCAAGCGCCGTTCAGGTTCTTGCATACCGATTTGCCCCTTATAAGAGACGGTTGCTGTTCCTTTCTTCCCTTTCTTCGTTTGAATCAGGATGACCCCGTTTGACCCGCGCGAACCGTAGATGGCAGCCGAGGAAGCGTCTTTCAATACGCTAAGGCTTTCAATGACGTCGGGGTCGATATCGCCAATCGAGCCATTGTAAGGAATCCCATCCAATACAACCAACGGCGCATTATCGGCTGATAAAGAATTTTCACCCCGGATAAGGAATGTCTGGTCTTCTCCAGGGCGGGCTTTGGTATTGGTTATGTTCAATCCGGGAACTTGTCCGGTCAGCTTATCCATCAAATTGTTTGTGGATACCATTTGCAGTTTTTCCGAACCAACGGCCGTGATACCGCCCGTAAGGTCGGATTTGCGTTGCGAGCCGTAACCAATGATCACAACGTCGTCAAGTCCAATGGCATCGTCTTCAAGTTCGATGCGCAGCGAATGGCTGTCTGTTACTTTGATTTGCTTACTCTTATAACTAATGTACGAGATTGTAAGCATCGCATTTTGTGGAACGCTTAATGAAAAGTTGCCGTCTATATCGGTAATTGTTCCATTCCCGCTACTATTCTCAATGAAAACATTGGCTCCAATAATAGCCTCTTTGTCTTTAGCCGAGACTACACGACCTGTAATTTGCAGTTGTTGTGCAAAACTATTTGCAGCCACAAATGCAAAGAAAAAAACAGTACTAAAAATTTGCTTTAATAATTTTTTATTCATGCTCCTTGTGTTTTTACGGAAGTTTAACAATATAATTCAACAAAAGAATGAAAACTAAGAAGCTATAAGTTGTAATTTAATCTCAAATATGGAGAGAATCGTCTCACCGCCCTCTTTTGGAATGATTATTTTGAAAGTAAGAATAATCTACCGGGATTGGCGGAAGGCATTTTGATATTCGGTAGGCGACATGCCATATACCTCTTTGAAATTGCGGGTGAAGTAAGAACTACTGCCAAATCCTATGTGATTGGCTATTTCTGATACATTCATACAGGATTCCTTCAGTAGTTTAGTTCCTGCTTCAAGACGTATATGGCGAATGAGATCAATAGGGGAAAGGCCTGTACGTGCCTTGACCTTCCTGTAAAAATTAGCCCGGCTCATCCCCATGGAGTTGTAAATATCCGCGATGTTAAAGTCTTGGTTGGATATATTACTTTTTATTATTTCGATGTATTGCGCCAGGAAGTCGTTTTCCCCGGTGGGTTCTTTTATACCGAAATTTTTCAAGGTAGATGTTTCGCTATAAACGTCTTTTATCTTTTCTCTGAGCGTAAGCAGGTTGTGAATACGTATTTTCAGTAAAGCAACGTCGAAAGGCTTGATAATGTAGTCGTCGGCTCCGGCCTCCAATCCGTTTTTTACCTGTTCGTCTTGCGAATTGCCTGTAATGAGGATGAATGGGATATGGCATAAACGTTTATCGGCCTTTATCTGGCGGCACAATTCGACGCCGCTCATTTTTGGCATGACCACATCGCTTACGATGAGGTGAGGAGGTTTTTTTCTCACATATTCAAACGCTTCCGCTCCATTGACGGCTTGCCGGACGACGTATGAAGATTCGAATTGCCGCTCCATGTATTGCAGAATATCCTCATTGTCATCCACAAGTAGCAATATAGGTTTGTCTTTTGTCTCCACTTCTTCTAATAGAAGACTTGTTTTCTTGTTCAGACTATGCCAAGCTTCCGGTAACGTTACGCCTTGACAGCCTTCCTGCTGTTCCATATCGGGAAGCAGGAGCATAAAATTGGCTCCGGCCCGGGGCAAGCTTTCCGCCCATACGTAGCCTTTATGCTGAAGTATGATAGAGCGTGCAAGGCTCAGGCCAATGCCTGTTCCCGAAACCTGTTGATGGACGTCCGGTTCGGATATATAGAATGGCTCGAATATCTTTTGGGCTTCCGCAGGGTCGAATCCTTTTCCCGTATCGCTTATTTGAATGTAAAGATATCCGGCGGCCTCCAAAGGATTTCCCTGCCTGGCTGCAGGAAGTTCTTCACACTTTTTCCGTGTCAGACGCGAGATATGAAGGGATACCATTCCATGCGGCGGGGTAAACTTGAATGCATTTGATAGTAAATTGAAAAACACCTTTTCCATCTCTTGTTCGTCATAATATACAGCATATTTTTCGGGTAATTCGCTGTGGAGACAAAAGGTTATTTTCCGGTTTTTCGCCACACTTTCAAAAGAACGGCAAATTTCGCTGATAAATGCAGGGAGGTCGAAAACACTTTTCTGTAAGACCGTTTTTCCCGCTTCATATTTTTGTATATCCATCAGGTCGTTCACCAAAAAGCGCATCCGTTCGGCATTCTTTTTCATCAGTTGTAACAATTGCTTCACTTCGATAGAGAAAGACATCCGTTGCAGCAGTTCATTCAATGGATTCAGCAGCAAGGTAAGCTGGGTCCGCAGTTCATGGGAGAAGTTGGTAAACATACGCATGCGTTCTTCCTGTATCTCATTCAACCGTTTTTGCTCCATTCTCCGGTATTGTCGTTTGAAAACCCACAGGATGATGAGCGTCAGCATCGTTACATACAACAAGTAAGCCTGCCATGTCTGGTAAAACGGCGGACTGATAAAGAAATGTAACGCAGTTTCGCGTGGATTTACTACTCCATCGTTATTTACGGCCTTGATCCGAAACGTATATTTGCCCACCGGCAGATTATTGTAGCGTACCTCCCGTTGGTTGGTTGTATGCCAAACATCCTCATCCCCCTCAAGTTGGTAAATGTATTGATTTTCTTCCGGGTGGATATAGTTGATAGCGGTATATGCGAAGCTTATGTTGTTCTGGCTTGCGCTAATCCGGATAGGCTTCGCCTGCGATTCGTCTGTCCGAACCGTATGCGTAGTTCCTTTTTTATTGTGAATCGCAAATGAGGTGATATAGAGAGGCGGGACATTGGGATTATTTCTTTTGTTCAGCGGATTGAACGACAGGATACCTTTGTTGCCGGGGAAATATAGCGTCCCGTCCGACGCCCGGGTCTCCGCATACATACTATATTCCTGTCTGGGTATATCAATAGAGTGTAAGGGGTGGAAAGTGTCTTTCTCCCGATTGAGTTTGCATATCTCCCGCTGTGTCACCACCCATAAATCTTGATTGCCATCCATTGTAACAGAGCTAATATGGTTGTCGGTTAAGCCGTCTTCCTTGCCATAGCGCTTCACAGGACGTAATTGTTCGTCTAAGCGGAAAAGGCCGCACCGGGTAGTTGAAACCCATATACACGAATCATCCGGCGTGATGGAAGATATGCTACCCAGTCTGGCCCCGTTGTTAACAGCATAGAAAGCAGAGGTTATATTTTTAGTCGCGCCCGAAGTATCATCGTATAAGTAAATAGAGTCTTGCCGGCTGCCAAGCATGAAAAGTCCGGGTTTCAATTCCTTTACAACCGTTATTCTCCGGAAAGGTTTTTCCTCTCCGTTGATACGAAATGTTGTCTGGATTTTCCCTTTTTCATATCTCACCAAGTGATTGGTTGTGTAGGTTGGAATCCATAAGCGCTGCCAGCTGTCAAGACAGAGCGAATTAATGTCATTCTGCTTGCAATCAATGAGCTTCACATATTGTTTCGTTGGAATCAGGAATAGGTAAACCGATCCGAAATGTGTGGAGCAATAGATCGTATCGCCTTGTATCAGGATATATTTCAGGATATTTTTTTCGTAGTTCCCCGTTTGAAGAGGCATAAGGGGGTATAATTTCTTATCTGCGGTCTGCGGGTTGTAATACAGCAATCCGCTTCCTTCTGTGGCAAACCACATATTCCCGTTTTTATCCTCCTGCCCTTTACCGATAACGCCGGTAATCTCGTTTGTTGTAATAAACGAGATTGGGGTATAATAAGGGCTGTAATAGTTGACGCCTTCCGAGTAAGTGCCTATCCATACCGTGTGGTCTTTGTCGATCAGGAGGCTATGGATAGAGTAGTGGCTAAGTTTTCCGTGTCCTTTGACTTTCATCTTTTGCGGACGAATACTCATATCCCGCTTATTCATGATATTCAATCCTCCGAAAGTGCCTATCAAAAGGGAGTCGTTCGTTTGAAAAGCCAGCGCCCGTATGGTGTTATTGCTCAATCCGCTATTAGATACGTCCCAATGCCTGAAGGTTCGTCTCTGCCCGTCATAAGCGAACAGGCCATTCTCTTCCGTACCTATCCAGGCTTCGCCGTCTTTGTCGATGGCTATACTTGTTATCTGAGGGACAGGGCTTCCCTTTTTTACGTTGGGCATTATGTTGTAGCGAAGCCGCCAGTCAGCCGAATAAACAAACAGTCCTTTGCTTGCCGTACCTACGTATATATCCCCGTTTGCATGTTGCGTAATGGTTTGAATATCGGTTGATGTTATTTCCAGTAAAAAAGATAGCGATTCGGCTGTCTTATCCGGACGACACAGAAATACACCTTTGTCGCCAATAGCATAGAGGTTACCGTCGGTATGCCTGAGAAAACGGTAAATAGCGTTTTGCTGATGTGAGGGGTCAAGTAAGGAAGGATAGAAGCGGCTCACGGTCTCATCCCCGGAGTCGATGCAGTTAAAACCATCGGCGGTGCCTATCCAGATGTTCTTCTCACTGTCCTCGGCAATGGTGTGGATATAGTTGTCGCTTAATGATACGCTGTCGTTTATTTCGCAATGGAAAACCTTGAACTCATATCCGTCATACCTGTTCAACCCATTCCGCGTACCGAACCAAAGGAAGCCTTTGGAGTCTTGAAAGATGCTAATGACGGACGCTTGCGAAAGCCCGTTTTCCACACTTAAATGGCAAAAAAAGAAATTATCTTTTCCCTCGACGGAAGGCGATAGCAGGAAAAAGACAACTATAACTTGCATAAAGTGCAAATATTTCATTTGGCATTATATTATTTATCTATAATACGCAAACATAAACAAAAATCATGAAATCCTCAAGCGCCGGAGATGAAAATCAAAGCTCCGGAAGCGACTTGAGAGACAAAAATGAATATTAACGAGATAATATTAGCTTTCCGGAGAGGAAACAAGACGTACCTTAGCATCGTATCAAGTCAAATAAAATATGAACGATATGAGACAAATGTTGATCCTGCTTACCATATGGATAAGCAGTAACGTTTTTGCAACGGCAGAAAACCGGGTGACAGAATCTTTCAACGATGGATGGTCATTCAAGAAAGCCCCATCGGGTAACGAACTTGCCATAAACGCTCCCGAATGGGAAAACGGTTGGCAAACGGTAGAAATCCCCCATACATGGAATGACAGGGATATGCAGCTTTACGCAAATAATTTTTACGAGGGGGTTGCTTATTACCGTAAAATGTACTATTTTCCTGAAGAAATGGAAGACAGGCGAATCTACCTCCGCTTCGAAGGCGTTGGCGCTTGCGCCGAAGTGTTTGTAAACAGGCAATTGGTCACTACTCACCATGGAGGCTATTCAGCCTTTGCCTGTGAAATAGGATGCTTACTGAAGCCCGGAACTGAGAATGAAATCATCGTAAAAGCCGATAATCGCTCACGTCCCTGCGTTATACCCATCAATCATAACCTGTTTGGAGTGTACGGCGGAATCTACCGTCCGGTATGGCTGATAACAACCGGGCCGTATGCTATCTGCGTAACCGACTACGCTTCTCCCGGCGTATATATCACACAGGAAAATGTGTCTGAGAAAAGCGCCAACGTCCGGGTGCGGGTGAAGGTTGGCAATGGGACGCGACAACCCGCCTCCCTCAATATCCAAAATACCCTGTACGACCAATCGGGGAAAATACTGAAGACCGATACACGGCCTCTTAACCTTTCCGCCCAGGGCCTACAAACTTTTGAAACGTCTTTCCTCGTCAAAAATCCCATATTGTGGAATGGACGCAAGAATCCATACCTGTACAAAATAGTTACCCGCTTATTGCATGGTGAAGATGTGATAGACGAAGTGTCGCAATGCCTCGGTCTTCGTAACATCCGGATTGTTGCAGGAGAAGGATTGTATCTCAATGGAGAGAAATACCCCATGTATGGAGTCTGCAGGCATCAGGATTGGTGGGGACTTGGCAGCGCCCTAAAGAACGAGCATCACGACGCCGACCTCGATATGATTATGGATATAGGGGCCACCACGGTGCGTTTCGCCCATTATCAGCAGTCGGATTACCTATATTCACGCTGCGACAGCCTGGGACTTATCATCTGGGCAGAGATTCCTTTCGTTAACCGGGTAAGCGGACTGGAGGCTGAGAATGCACGCAATCAGTTACGCGAACTAATCCGGCAAAACTTTAACCATCCTTCTATCTATGTATGGGGATTGCATAACGAAGTATACCAGCCGCACGAATATACCCGCGAACTAACCCAGTCGCTGCACGACCTGGCAAAAACAGAAGACCCCGGCCGTTATACAGTTTCGGTTAACGGATATGGGCACGTAGAGCATCCTGTCAATTTATCGGCCGATATTCAAGGCATGAATCGTTATTTCGGCTGGTATGAAAAGAATATCAAAGACATACAACCCTGGGTGGAAAAAATGGAAAAAGAATATCCGTATCAAAAGCTGATGCTAACGGAATATGGCGCCGATGCCAATATCTACCACCAAACGGAATATCTTGGCGAAGCATTGAATTGGACCAGGGAATTTTATCCTGAAACATTCCAGACAAAGACACATGAATACCAATGGAGTATAATCAGTAAACATCCTTACATCCTCGCTTCTTACCTGTGGAATATGTTTGATTTCTGCGCTCCTCTCTGGACGCGGGGAAGCGTACCGGCCCGCAACATGAAAGGATTGGTTACTTTCGACCGGAAAATAAAGAAAGACGCCTATTTCTGGTATAAGGCCAACTGGAGTAAGGACCCCGTGGTCTATCTCACACAACGAAGGAATACAGATCGTGAAAAACAGACAACTTCCGTTACGATATATTCAAATACAGGTATCCCGGCCGTTTACCTGAACGGTAAATCACTGCCCAATATCCGCGAAGGATACACCTCCGTTCATTATATCATCGACAGCGTCACTCTCGCTAAGGGAAGTAATACGCTAAAGGCCGTCACCGTTCATAACGGTAAAACGTATGAAGACAGTATTGAATGGATATATGCCGGCGAAAAAAAACGGGAAGCCGACACCTACACAAACAAGGAAGAACATGCCGGCTTTTAGCGCCCCCAGGTTACAAACTGTGTCAACTGTTCACGGCGAAGGCGCTCCCCCGGATGCCACCGGGAGGCAAAAAAACGCCCGGCAACGTAAACTGCCGGGCGTCCATTCACCTCTTTATGTATTGTGACTGATGCTTTCGCTTTTCAGTTGTTTATCAAACGTTGCTTTATCGAGGCTTGTCTTTACGTGGATGGTTACCGGTTCTCCGGGGAGAAGGTCGAAATAATTATCCGAGAAGAAATTATCGATTCCTTCTATACTCAGGAAAACGCCGCGGGCGAAAACATCGCTTTTCAGTGTCACATAATAGCCTTCTCCGGCTGTGGATGGTACGGAGGATACCGTAATCTTCGCTTCCGGGAAATCAATCTCTTTATAACGGGCTAAGAAGTAATTGTTGGAAACAATGGATAATTTCTTACTATCTTCCAAAAAGCGGGCGTTCACCACTACTTCATTCCTGCTTTTGTCATTCAATACATTTGTCAGCGATTCTGTAAACTGTATGTTGCTACTGTTAGCCGGCAGTTTTACCTTTTTGTTCTTTTGATAAACAACGTTTCCTTTTAAATCCATTACCTTAATATATAACGTTCCTTGCACGGTTTTCAGTTTATCGGAGACAATATAGACATCAAGCTTATCATCCTTAGCAATTGGCGATACTAAAATGGGTTCAAAGGCTTTTTTTGCAAAATAATGTTGCGCTTTCCAGCGTCCGTAGTAGTCGCGGCTCGACCAGGAAGCTACCGGCCAGCAATCATTGTGTTGCCAATACAAGGTACCCATACAATAGGGCATATCACGGCGATGCGCCTCTATTGCTGTTTTGATGGCGTCGCCCTGAAGCAATTGTCCCATATATAAAAAGGTGGGGAAATCTTTTGGTTTACGATACTCATTCAACAGATACCATTCGATAAGCCCGTTAGCATGGCTACCGCCCCGTTGGTGGGCCATCATCACTTCCGAGAAGATATCCTGATCGCGCTCTTCCGGTGCATATTTCAATACCGATTGATATTCGGGGAATGACTGAAAGCCATACTCGGAAAAAAACCGGGCACGGATAATATTATAATTGGCTATCGAATCTTTTGCATGCCAAACACCCCAATAGTGGGCATCCCCATTGGAATTCCAGTCGGTTTGTCCTGATTCTGCCCTTGTATCCGGATCGCCGGCATAAGGAGAAGACGGCCAATAAAAGGCTTTCGGGTCATATCGTTCTACTACCTCGGGCAGTACTGCATGGAATACGTCTTTATAATCTTTCCGCATTTCGTCCAACACACCTAACTGCTCGTATTTACGCATCCAGCCCCAGTTGAACCAAGCGGTATGATTTTCATTATTGCCACACCAAATAGCCATACAGGGATGATTGCGTAAACGTTTTACATTGTCGATCGCTTCCATACGTATATTATCCATTAACTCAGGCGTCATCGGATAAGTAGAACAGGCAAACATGAAATCCTGCCAAACCAGTATCCCATACTTATCGCACAAATCATAGAAAATCTTATTCTCATAAATACCGCCACCCCAGATACGGAGCATATTCATATTGGCATTTACCGCATCCATGATGGTACGTTCATAATCGGCGTCTGTTACCCGTGGCAGGAAATTATCTTGCGGTATATAATTTGCACCTTTAGCAAAGACGGGTATGCCGTTGAGTTTGAAATAGAAGGTTGTTCCGGCGGCGTCTCTCTCCCGTACTACTTTTATATCGCGTAAGCCGATATTATCGGTTTGGCTATCCACCGGTTTACCGTTCATTAAGACAGTGGCGGTAAAAGGATACAAATGAGGCTTTCCCAAACCATTCGTCCACCAAAGTTCGGGATTATTGATTACAAGGTCTGTTTCTATAATCGTACACCCTTTGTTCACTTCCGCTTTTTTCTGCCATGTACTCGTAACGCCGGCAGCTTTTATTTGAAGCGTGGCTTCACCTGCTTTACCGGCCATTACCTCTACGCGGACTTTTACTTTTGCCTGTTTAGCTGTAATATGTTCCTGTATATAATGAACGCTTTCAATGCGGGCGTCATTCCAGGCAAGCAAATAGATTGGCCGCCAGATACCGCTTGTTAGCAAACGCGGGCCCCAGTCCCAACCATAATGATAACCTGCTTTACGGGCAAAAACGCTTACCTTTTTATTGAATATTCCTCCGTTTTCCGATTGGTCATTTCCTGCCTCTAATGGGTATTTAAGGGCATCGAACTTAGGCATATCCTCTTTAATGGGTGAACGGAACTGAACCCGCAATTCATTATCCCCCTGCTTCAGCAATCCTTTCACATTCACTTTCCATTCGCGGAACATGTTATCGGTACGCAGGATACAGGAGTCATTCAGATATACATCTGCGTAGGTATCCAATCCTTTAAAGTCGAGTTCTATATTCTCTTTCGTAAAAACATCAGGCGAAACCTGCATGGTCGTTTTATACTCCCAATCTTCTTTGTCAATCCATTGTACGCCTCTTTCATTTAAGCGGAAAAAGGGGTCTTCAATGATTTTGTTGTCTATCAAATCGGTATGGACTACGCCGGGTACAGTAGCCGGATACCAATTATTTCCCCGGGCCTGTTTGAATGTCCAGCCTTTGTTTATTACCTGTTTCACTACTTCTCCTGCCCTAACAGGCTTTATTGGCAAAAGCATCCAGGCTATCAGTAGTAACGTAATTTGAGCCTTGTTATTCATCTCTTATTTACTTATAAAGAATTTATATTTTCAGGATTAACCGGATTTCTTCCTTCCGGCGTATACAGGTGTTCAATCCGGGCAGCATAGCGTTTTTCTACCTTTCCGCGGATCACTTTCAGGGAACTATTCACCAATCCATTTTGCTCTGTCCAGGGTTCGGGAAGGATGGCAAAGGTGGTTGGTAGCCATCGTTCGGGGAACATATCCGATAAATCCCCTCCTTTCCGAAAACGGCTCAACTGGTTTTTAATAATCTTAATCGCTTCTTCTTTTCCTTTCTCTGTATCTAAGCTTACCTGCTGATGCTCAAGCTGCCTTTTCAGCAGCTCTTTGTTCGGCGTAAGTATAGCTACCGTATAGGGGCTCTGATTGTTGTAAAGCAATAATTGGCCTACAACCGGCAGATGTTCCATCATGGCTTCTTCGATGCCTTCCGGGCTGTATTTTTCGCCATCACTACTTATCAGAAGACTTTTGAAACGCCCCAACACATAGAGAAAACCCTCTTTCATATAGCCCATATCGCCGGTATACAGCCAACCATCTTTTACCGTTTCAGCCGTAGCTGCCGGATTCTTCCAATAGCCGGCCATCACGTTTTCGCCACGGACTACAATTTCTCCCTTTTCGCCGTCAGGGAGCTCCCTTCCGTCATCATCGCAAATCTTGAGATCGAGCGGCTGAACCAACACGCCACTGCTACCAAACAAATGATGGCGCGGGCCATTCGTAGAAATAACCGGCGTTGCTTCACTCAACCCATATCCCTGAAACATCGGCATGCCGATAGTATAATAGAATTTCTGAAGGTCTTTATCCAGCAAAGCGCCTCCACCAATAAAGAAACGAAGTTCTCCCCCGAAATTCTGCCGTACTTTTGCAAATAGTATCTTATCGAAAAACGTTACAAGCGGTTTCAACAAAAAACGCCATCCGCGTCCTTTATCATCACCTCCGTCTCCATGATAGGCGTACCCTGTTTTCAGCGCTAAATTGAATAAGGTTACTATGGCTTTACCCTGCGCCTGTATGCCCTGTTCTATATTTTTCTTGAAATTCTTGGCCAATGCCGGTACGCTCAATATAAGATACGGTTTTACCTCCCTGATATTTACCGGAATATTTTTCAATGTCTGCATCGGCGTACTCCCTGTCTGTACGGTAGCCACCGAAGCTCCCTTGTACATAAATATATAAAAGCCTACCACATGCGCAAAACAATGATCGAGTGGAAGAATAATAAATGTCCTCCAGTTTTGACCGATATCTATGCAACTCAATGATTGTTCCACATTCGCCGTATAATTGCGATGGGTAAGAATTACGCCTTTCGGGTCGGCCGTTGTTCCCGATGTATAGGTAATCGTGGCATAATCATCATCTTGCAACGACTGCCCGATGGCAAGAAATTCGTCCAACGGCGTTTTCCGGAGATACGCTTCTCCCATTTTATTAACTTCGCCGATAAAAATTTCCTTTTCTTCCCAGGTCGGTTGTTTATCTATAACAATGACTTTCTCTAAGAAAGGCAGTTGGCCGGTAATCGAACGGATTTTCTTCAATTGCTGTCCCGAAACCATCATATATTTTACTTCCGCATGCTGAAGGCGAAATAACAGGTCATTGGCTTCTTCCAGTTTAACCGACAACGGCACATTGGTCGCCCCGGCATAAAACATCGCCAGTTCGCCGATAATCCAGGCATTACGGCCTTCGCTCAGGAGCGCCATGTTGTCGCCTTTCTTTACCCCCAGGGCTACCAGTCCGGCGCCCAGCCTGCAAACAAGCTCTTTCGCCTGTGCATACGTTGTGGGTTCAAACCTGTCTTTTGTCTTTTCCAACAAAAAGGTATTGCCGGAATACTGCTTAACCGAATTTTCAAAAAAATCTACTAATGTTTTCTTCATAACCGATATGTTTATTTTTTACTCATACTATTAATCTCTTCCAATAATGCGTAAGCGGCCTCAACGGTACAGACATCTTTTACCATAATGCTTCGTTTACCATTCTGTTCGCGTAAATTACACCTTCTGTGATATTTTTGCACAAAGGCAAGTAATTTGTCGAATGATTCGCTTTGATAATAAGGGCTGTCGGGATTGGAAATCAGGAAAAGGCTCATCTGTTCTTTTTTTAATACTACCTTTTCAATACCTGATTCTTTTGCCAACCTGCGAAGCCTCACGATGCGGATTAATTCTTTTCCTTCGTTGGGTATTTTACCAAAACGGTCCTCCAGTCTGTTTGTAAACGAAAGGATATCACGCTCTTCTTCCATTTTATCCAATTCGCGGTAAAGGGATACGCGCTCCGAATCATTGGGGATATACGTGGGAGGAAACATTAATTCCAAATCGCTTTCTATAAACGTTTCGCGAACGAAACCACGACCGGCCAGGCGCTTTACCTCTTCATCATCGTCCTTATATAAATCTGCAAACTCTTCACTTTTCAGTTCATCAACAGCTTCTTCCAAAATCTTCTGATAGGTTTCATATCCTAAATCAGCGATAAAGCCACTCTGTTCGGCGCCTAATAAGTTTCCTGCGCCACGAATGTCAAGGTCTTGCATGGCAATATGAATACCGCTTCCCAGTTCGGAAAAGTTTTCTATCGCCCGTAACCGCCGCCTGGCCTCCTGGTTCAACGCAGAAAGAGGGGGAGATAATAAATAACAAAAAGCCTTCCGGTTGCTTCGCCCTACCCTGCCTCTTAACTGATGTAAATCGGAAAGGCCGAACTGCTGGGCGTTATTTATTATAATGGTATTGGCATTCGGTACGTCAATCCCGTTCTCTACAATACTCGTTGCAATCAATACGTCGTATTCATAGTTGATAAAATCGAGCAATATCTTTTCTAACTCATCCGGTTCCATTTGTCCATGCCCAACGCAAATCCGGGCGTCGGGGATTTCGCGTTTGATCAGTTTTTCTAACTCATGGATATTCTGTATCCGGTTATTGATGAAGAAGACCTGTCCGTTACGGCTCATTTCAAAAAGGATAGCTTCACGGATAATATCGGGATTGAACCGCTCCACTTCCGTCTGCACCGGATAACGGTTGGGCGGCGGCGTATTGATATTACTCAAATCACGGGCTCCCATTAACGAGAATTGGAGCGTACGAGGAATGGGCGTTGCCGTCATGGTAAGGGTATCCACATTCACTTTCATCTGCCGTAATTTTTCTTTAACGGATACGCCGAATTTCTGCTCTTCATCTATAATTAACAGGCCAATATCTTTAAATTGCACATCCTTGCTTACAATGCGATGAGTACCGATCAGTATATCTATTTTACCTTCCTTTGTTTCGTTCAATACTTCTTTTATCCGGGTGGAACTGCGGGCGCGACTGATATAATCAATCTTACAAGGGAAATCCTTTAGCCGTTCCGAGAAGGTCTGGTAATGCTGAAACGCCAACACGGTGGTAGGCACCAGCACGGCTACCTGTTTATTATCGGCCACCGCTTTAAAGGCCGAACGAATGGCGACTTCCGTTTTCCCAAACCCCACATCGCCACAGATAAGCCGGTCCATCGGACGCGTATTTTCCATATCCGCTTTCACATCCGCCGTTGCTCTCATCTGGTCGGGCGTATCCTCATAAATAAAGCTGGCCTCAAGTTCGTGTTGCATAAAGCTATCGGGGGTAAAGGTAAATCCTTTCTCCTGTTTTCGCTTGGAATAGAGGATGATTAAATCGCGGGCAATATCTTTTACTTTTTTCTTTGTGCGCTCTTTCATCCGCTCCCATGCACCGGTTCCCAGTTTGCTCAGTTTAGGCGCTTCTCCGCTGTCTTTTCCTTTATATTTGGAAAGTTTATGCAGTGAATGGATGCTTACAAAAATAACATCGTTGTTTTTATAAATAAGTTTTACCACTTCCTGTATTTTACCATTCGCTTCGGTACGCACCAATCCTCCGAACTGCCCTACTCCATGGTCTATATGTACGATATAATCCCCGTTTGTAAACTGGTTGAGTTCTTTCAGCGAAAGTGTTAATTTGCCGCTTCGCGCCTTATCGCTTTTTAAATTGAATTTATGAAAACGGTCAAACAACTGATGATCGGTAAATAAACAAACACGCAAAGCCTCATCCGAAAAACCTTCATGGATGGTTTTATTTACCGCCGTGAAAGGAATAACCTCTCCCCTGTCTTCAAATATATTGCGGATACGTATAGCCTGCTTTTCCACGTCGCTCAATATATACAATGTATATCCTTTCTCCAGACAGGTATGGAACGACTTGCTTACCAGTTCAAAATTCTTATGATAAACAGGTTGCAGGCTTGTATGGAAAGGTATCGTAACATCCGGCGTTCCCGTCCGTTGAGCAAAGCCGATACGCCGGAAATCCATTATCGAACGGGCAAAATCGTCTCTTGTGATAAGTTTCTTTCGCATATCATCCATATCTGCAAAAGATTCTTCATCTCCTATAACCGGTTCGTCATTCCAGATACTGTTTATTCGTTCTTTACACCATCCCAAATCAGGGGTTACAAGGATGGTTTGCCCCGATACCGAACCCAACAATGAAATATCGGGACGGTTCGTTTTACTTATTTTCGGAACGATGTAAATGCTGTTAAACTTCTCTTTGGATAATTGTGTTTCCACATCAAACGACCGTATCGTCTCCACCTCATCGCCAAAGAAGTCAATGCGGTAAGGATATTCATACGAAAAGGAGAAGACGTCCAGGATACTGCCGCGCATGGCATACTGCCCGGGTTCATACACATAATCTACATGCTCAAAATCATAGGCGTCCAACACATCGGAGACAAACATATTATCGAGTTTCTCGCCTGTATGGATTTTCAACGTATTTTCCTTTAGCGCTTCCTGCGAGACTACTTTTTCTGCAATCGCATCAGGATACGTAACGATTAGAAAAGAAGCCTCCCTGTCTTGCAGCATACTGAGCACCTCCGTCCGCAGTATTTCATTGGCCGGGTCTGTATGGCCGTATTTAATTGCCCGCCGGTAAGCCGAAGGGAAAAAGTAGACATTTTCACTGCCCGTCAATAGCACCAGGTCGTGATAAAAATACCCGGCTTCTTCCAAATCATTCAGTATGCAAACAAACTGTCCTCCCTGTTTGGCAAAGCAGGAAGCAATGACCATCGCCGGGCTTGAACCGTGTAAACCTTCCAGAAATACAGTACGGACCGAAGGCCCGCTAAGAACCGAACCCAACGCCGCCACAGCAGGATGGGCCATATAAAGTTTAAGCAAATCTTGTATATCCAACGTGTTAAATATTTCCGGCAAAGGTAGTTTTTTTATCGAAGGAGACAAAGGAGTTAAAAGACATCTTTAGCGCAGAATACATACCGGACAGGCCTAATACCCGGTTAAGAAATTATTTCAGGATAGACCTGAAATACACATTGGAAAAGAAATACAAGCGGGGGACTTCCATCTCCTTTAAAAGGACATTTTTAACCGCTTCAATATTGCCCGTAACCCAGGAATTATTACCTTTGCCCTATCAATCTGACAAATAAGATTTTTTTATGCCTGATAGTATTGTAATTATTCCTACCTACAATGAGAAAGAAAATATTGAAAATATTATCCGAACGGTATTCGGATTGCCTAAAATGTTCAATATATTGATTGTAGATGATGGTTCTCCCGACGGCACGGCGGCTATTGTAAAGCGTTTGCAAACCGAATTTCCGGAGCGTCTTTTTATTGTTGAAAGAGAAGGTAAACAAGGGTTGGGTACTGCCTATATATGCGGTTTCAAATGGTGTATCGAACGCAAGTATGATTATATATTTGAAATGGACGCCGATTTCAGCCACAATCCGAACGACCTGCTTTCTTTATATACCGCCTGTACGGATAAGGGGGAGGATGTAGCGATCGGTTCAAGGTATGTAAATGGCGTGAATGTGGTGAACTGGCCGTTAGGACGGGTATTGATGTCGTATTTTGCTTCTGTTTACGTACGGATCATTACCGGAATGAAGATACAGGACACTACGGCCGGTTTCGTATGCTACCGCCGCGAAGTACTCGAAACGATTGGTTTGGATAAGATTCATTTTAAAGGATATGCTTTTCAGATAGAAATGAAGTTCACCGCTTTCAAACACGGATTTACACTGATAGAGGAACCTATTATATTTGTAAATCGCGTATTAGGCGTTTCCAAAATGAATTCATCCATATTCGGAGAAGCGTTGTTTGGCGTTTTACAATTAAAATGGTGGAGCTTCTTCCATAAATATCCCCGGAAAAAGAAATCTAATGAAGAAAACAATCATTAAAAATGCCCGTATTATCAATGAAGGACGTTCGTTTACAGGTTCCGTATGCATTGAAGGAGATAAAATTGCGGTTGTTTACGAAGGAGAGCTTCCCCGGCAGTTGACAGACGGCAATACCGAAACTGTCGACGCCACAGGTAAATGGCTTCTGCCCGGAATCATTGACGATCAGGTGCATTTCCGCGAACCGGGGCTTACGCATAAAGGCGATATCGCAAGCGAAAGCCGTGCAGCAGTAGCCGGCGGAGTAACTACCTTTATGGATATGCCCAATACAAAGCCTCAAACAACCACCCTGGATCATTTAAATTGGAAATTAGAACGGGCCGCAGAAGTATCCGTTGCCAATTACTCTTTCTTTTTTGGGGGAACGAACGACAATATAAAAGAAATAAGCCAATTAGATAAAACAAGGGTTCCCGGGTTGAAATTGTTTCTGGGCTCTTCTACCGGTAATATGCTGGTAGATAAAAAAGAAACACTCGAACGGATATTTGGCGAAACAGGCCTGTTAATCGCCATCCATGCCGAGAAAGAAGACATTATTAAACACAATATAAATTACTACACCAACCTGTACGGTGACCACTTAGATATAACGTTTCACAGTAAAATACGAAGTGAGGAAGCCTGCTATGCGTCCTCGTCGGAAGCGGTAGAATTGGCAACCCGCCTTCATTCCCGCCTTCATATCCTGCACCTTTCCACGGCAAAAGAATTATCTTTGTTGAATGGCAATATCCCCCTGCGTGATAAGAAAATAACTGCAGAAGCGTGTGTACATCACTTATGGTTTACCGACGAAGATTATAAGACATTCGGAAACCGTATCAAATGGAATCCGTCCATAAAGACAACAGCCGACCGCAATGCTTTGCGGGAAGCAGTGAATAACAATACCATTGATATCGTAGCAACCGACCATGCCCCTCACCTGCCTAAAGAGAAAGAAGGCAATTGCCTGACTGCCGCATCTGGTGGCCCGCTTATCCAACATTCATTAACGGCGATGCTGGAAATGGCGTCTGAGGGTATCTTCACTTACGAAAAAGTAGTGGAGAAAATGGCTCATTTACCAGCCAAATTATTTCATATAAACCACCGCGGTTTCATTCGCCCCGGTTATTATGCCGACCTCGTGCTGATAGATCCCGAAACAAGCCGGACGGTTACAAAAGATAACCTCCTTTATAAATGCGGCTGGTCGCCCTTCGAAGGGCATACCTTCCGGCATACCGTATGGAAAACCTATGTAAACGGCCAATTAGCCTGCGACAACGGGCAAATAAACGAAAATGTCCGTGGTATGGAAGTAAAATATAACCCCTTATGAGTATTCTTCCGGTTTATTCTCTTCTTCGCCTTTCTTTTCGTTTAGCTTTTCATCCATATATGCTGAGGGCGACATGCCAAAATAGGCATTAAAGCTGCTGCTAAAATAGGAAGGCGTGCTGTATCCTACCTTATAGCCTATTTCCGAAATGCTTAATTTGCCGGTACCAAGCAAATAGGCAGCCTGTTTCATCCGAATCATTTTAATAAAATCTACGGGCGTCTTCCCTGTCAGTGCTTTTAATTTCCGGTGTAAATGCGTTCGGCTCAAGCCTAATTTTTTACTCATATCTTCTACGCTTAACTCGGGATTCTCCATATTGTTGCGCACATAGTCAATGCCGTGCTGCAACAGGCGTTCGTCTACGCTTGTAAGCATTATTTCCCGGGCGTCCATATTGATGGACTTGCTAAAACGTTCTTTCATCTTATTACGAAGCTCTATCAGCTTCTCAATACGGATTTTCAAATGTCTGGTGTAAAAAGGCTTGACAATATAACTGTCCGCTCCCGTTTCCAGTCCTTCCAAGCGGTGCTCCATACTGCCTTGCGCCGTAAGAATGATAACCGGAATATGGCTGGTAGCAGGCTCTGTCTTTAGTATATTACAAAGCTCAAACCCGTTTAATTCCGGCATCATTACATCGGTAATGATCAGGTCGGGAATTATTTTCTGCGCTTTTTCAAGTCCTTTCCTACCGTCCGACGCTTCCTCTATCTGATATTGGTTTTCTAATTCCTGCCGGATATACATACGCATATCCGCATCATCTTCCACAAGTAAAATGACGGGGTGGTTGGGGGTGTCTTTGTCTTCTTTTTTAGATACCGGTACTTTTACGGTATCACTTCTTTCCGGCAATTCGCTATTCCTCATTATCTCTTCCGGCAGAAAATGGCTGTTTCCCGGTAAGATAACAATCCTAAATGTACTACCGGCATTGGGTTCGCTCTCTACTAAAATTTGCCCCTTATGCAATTCAACAATTGTTTTTGTCAGATGCAAGCCTATTCCCGTACCCATATGCTGATGGCTCTCTTTCTGGAAAAAGCGGTCGAAAACGTGCGCCTTTGTTTCTTCGTCCATCCCAATTCCCGTATCTTTAACCGACAGCAAAACAGTACCCTTATCCGTCAACCGGATATCTACCTGTATCTTACCATTCTCTGGCGTAAATTTATAGGCATTATACAGTAAGTTATTCAAGCACTTTTCGAGCATGTCGCAATCATACCACACAATGATCATACTGGGGTTCCATGTGTAAGTCAAGGCTATATGCTTTTGTCTTACGAGTTCCGTATAAGGACTCATAACAGTCGTAACGAAAGAAACAAGTTCAACAGGTTCCACATGCAAATTCATTTTTCCGTCTTCAATCTTATTTATATCAAGTATCTGATTGATCAACCGTTGAAGGCGCTCCACATTCCGAAGGATAAGAGAAATTGTTTTTCTTTTCTCTACAACTTCTTCGTTGCGCAACAACCGTTCCAGCGGCCCTATAATTAATGTAATCGGCGTACGGAATTCATGGCTGATATTCATAAAGAAATTAGTCTTTGCCACACTGAGTTCTTCCTGTTGTTTCAACTTGATACGCTCTATGCGTAATTGGTCTTTTACTTTAAACTTTCCGTATACAAATTTCGCTATTAAAGATAAAAGGGCTAACGCTAAAATAACATAGCCTGATTTAGCCCACCAAGTGTTCCATATAGCAGGTTCTATTTCAATAATCAGGGATGTTTCTTCACCCTCCCAAACATCCGGGGTATTACTGGCTTTTATACGGAATGTATAAATTCCCGGATTCAGGTTCGTATAGGTTATGCTCCGGTGCGTATAATTATAATTGGTCCAATCTTTATCAAAGCCGTCCAATTTACATGAATAGATCGTCATATACGAGTCTAAAATTCCCATGCCCACAAAGTCAAGCGTAAAATTTTTATGGCTCTGCTTCAACTTGATTTTTTTAGTTATTTCAATATTTTGGGTAAGTACAACCTTTCCGTTTATTTTCTTGTTGATCGATACTTGTTCATTAAATATTTTCAGACCGGTTATATGTACCTTAGGAGTAGCGGGAACATCATAAATTTCATCCGGATAGAAGGTATTCAAACCATTCACTCCGCCAAAAAACAGCTCTCCTTCCGGGCTTTTATAATAGGAACCCAATAAAAATTCATTGCTTTGCAAGCCGCTATTGAATAAATAACGGTTAAGTTGCCCTGTTTCCGGCGAGAATCTCACAATGCCATGATTGGTGCTCAACCATAATTGGTCTTTACTCTTATGCGTAAGTATGCCATTAATCACCGGGCTATAATACTCCCGATGCATCGGATATACTTTTGTAAAGGTATTATTTTCGGGATTATACCTGTTCAATCCATTGGCAGTGCCTATCCATATCGTACCCCCGGCATCTTCGGCAACCGAAAATACCGACAGGCTGCTAAGGCCATTGCTCCGGTCGAAAAAAGTAAATGATTCGATATCAATATCCATACAACTCAGTCCAAAGTAAGTGCCAATCCACAAACGGTTTTTACTGTCGATGAAAAGGATAACGATATGGTCGTTCACCAACCCTCTGTTTTCGGCGCTCCGAAACGTTCGAAAAACTTTGTTTTCAGGGTCAAAGCGGGTTAATCCTCCCCCATTGGTACCAAGCCAGAGATTCCCGCGCTTGTCTTCCTGGATATTTTTAATAAAGTCAGACTGCAAGGCATTTGCATTCCTCTTCTCCGCTCTAAAATGGGTAAACGTACTGTCGTCTCTATTGAAAAGACATAGCCCGCCTATATACGTTCCGGCCCATACCCTGTTCTTACTGTCGCAGAATACACTCACTACGGCATTGTCTGAAATTGATTGCGGGTTATTCGGGTCGTAAATGTAATGCGTATACTGTTTTGTCTGAGGGTTGTAGTGGTTTAGGCCTCCCCCATCGGTAGCAATCCAGATGTTTTTTTCCTTGTCGGTTGTTATACCTGTTACCTGTCCGTAATTTAATGAATTGGGTTCATTGTTAATTTTCCTCAGCGATTTAAAACCTGTTTTTTCATACCCCATTACAAAAACACCTTTATAACTCAACGACATCCAAATGTAATTATAGCTGCCTCTGTATATACTATGAACTTTTGAATCGCCTATTTCATCAACCATCTCCTTAAATACAGGATGTTGCTTTAATTCTTTTTTCACAGGATCAAAAATAAAGGCCCCTTTTCCCTCTGTCCCTATAAGTATATTCCCATCCAAATCTTCATTCGCACAGAAAACGGAACGAATGTTCAGTTTGTTGAATACATCCGGGTACGAAGTAAATTGTTTCTTTTGGGAATCGTATATAGAAAGCCCCTGCCGTAACGTAGAAATCAACATATCTCCATTGGCCCGAAGGCATAAATCGAAAACAGCATTGCTAATCAAGGCATGGTTCGCCATATTGTAATTACGAAAAGTCCGGGTAACAGGGTTGTAAACAGATATTCCATTATCTTGCGAGCCAAACCATATATTTCCTTCCTTATCTTCTTCCACCGATTCAATATACAAACTACACAGGGACGGAGAAGAAGACGCCCCCGAAGGAGAGAGAAGAAAACTATCCCCGGTATCAGGCGAATAACAAACTACTCCGTATCCGGAAACAGCGAACCATAAATTTCCGCGGCTATCTTCTATTATATCGGTACATTGATTATTTTTTACCACCTCGTCGGGCAGGTTTAGCGAAACATTAATAAACCCGTCGCAAGCCAGGTCGTAATATTCAAGCCCGGCAATGGTAGCCACCCATAAACGATTACCCGAATCCTGGAACAGTGCAGTGATATGGTTGCTTATAAGAGACAACGAATCTCCCGGTTGGTTTTTGTATATCGTAAAATCATAACCGTTGAACCGATTAAGGCCATCTTCAGTTCCAACCCACAGGAAATTTGTATTATCCTGTAAAATGGAGGTTACTTTTGTACTTGACAGGCCATGCCCGGTCGTAAAAAGATAAGTTATCATACTCTGCATATCTGGATAGGCAAACAGGTGATTATTTAGAGTAGTCAACAGATAAAGAAAGGCAACAAGCAGGTTTTTTTTCATATATTTTTTTTTCGTAATGTAAATGTAAGACTATTTTGTCACATATGCAACATTGTCGAAAGGATTGTGCACATAATTGACAGTATTTATATGCGTTTATTATTAATCTTTGCACAAGATACTTTTAACTAACCCATCACAATAGCTACTATCGTTAAGACAGTAGCAACATAACACCTGAAACTATTACAAGGTATATTTGTATGGTTTCAGGTTGTTTTTTTTGAATATTTGATACTTTTGTATAATCTTTATAACAACACGAAAGGAGCAATTATGCCATGTATTCTTATTATAGAGGACGACACTACATTTTCACTGATGCTTTCTACCTGGTTAAAAAAGAAAAACTTTATGGTAAAAGCGGTAAGTTATGTTTCCGATGCAAAACAAGAAATAGAAGCGGAAAGTTATGATTTACTTTTATCCGACTTCCGGCTCCCGGACGGTGATGGCATCGATATACTAAAATGGCTAAAAAAAACAGGACGCTCCCTGCCATTAATTATGATGACCGGCTATGCAGATATTCAAACAGCCGTACAATCCATAAAATTGGGCGCTTCCGACTACATAACCAAACCGATAAACCAGAATGGGCTGTTACTCAAAATAAACGAAATTCTTACTGTCACTCAAACGCAGAATCCGCCTGCTTCTTTCCCTGAAGGATATATCGAAGGGCAAAGTACGGTTGCCGGCCAGATGTATGAATACATACGATTGGTAGCGCCAACGGATATGTCCGTATTAATCACAGGTTCAAGCGGTACGGGAAAAGAATTGGTAGCCCGGTACATCCATGAACAAAGTAGCCGGAAAAAGGCTCCTTTTGTAGCGGTAGATTGTGGAGCAATCCCGAAAGACCTTGCCGTATCCGAATTTTTCGGCCATATAAAAGGCTCCTTTACCGGTGCGATTGATAATAAAACAGGCGCTTTCCAGATGGCTCACGGAGGAACTATTTTCCTTGACGAAATCGGGAATTTAACGTACGAGGTGCAAGTACAGTTACTCCGGGCCTTACAAGAACATAAGGTTAAACCGATAGGCAGTAATCATGAAATAAGAACAGACATTCGATTAATCTCTGCCACAAACGAAAATCTGCAGAATGCCATTAAAAACGGAGACTTCCGGGAAGACCTGTATCACCGTATCAACGAGTTTGCGATCCGTATTCCTGATTTAAAAGAACGGAAATACGATATTATGCTATTTGCCAACCATTTTCTAAGCTTAGCTAATAAGAATTTACAGAAAGGTATTACAGGCTTTGCTCCCGAAACAATCGAATTTTTCCAATCGTATCCCTGGCCGGGGAATTTAAGGCAAATGAAAAATGCCGTGAAATATGCAACGCTGTTGGCAACCGGACGGTATATAACGATAAAAGACTTGCCCGGGGATATGACGTCTTCTCCCTCAACCTTTACGGAAAGCTCCTCGCTACGCAATGAAGCGCACGAAAAAGAACTGATACAAAAAGCCCTTACCAAATCGGGAAATAATAAAACGACTACCGCCCGTATACTGGGTATAGACAGAAAAACCTTATACAATAAACTAAAACAATACAACCTGATAAAATAAAACGCGGCTGTTTTATCAATCTAACATCAAACTCAGATAGGCTATTTTATTCGGATAACCAAACAAATGGGAAGTTAGCGCTTTGATATCCATCCGTTCCATCTCAGCAATGGAGACACAGCTTTCGGGATGAGCCTCGGACCATATCCGGATAAGGCGTTCCCTGTCCATAACCCGCGCCATACCATAAGGATAAGTAATCAACCCGCCGTCGTAAAAAGGCATACGGTATACCGCTTTCAGGATGTTATAATGTTTCGTGATATCAAAAAGCAAACGCCGCCTTACTTTTTCATTTTCAAAAAGAATCTCCTTGACCAATACACACTCCGGAGTACGGCCTTCCCTTGGAGGTAAAACAAAGGCAAGGCCAACCGGCCGCCTGTCTGACGTATAGGCTGCAAAACAGGTACCTTTCGACAGGCTCAGGTCTTTAAGAATTGTGCCCAAGCCTTCATACGTATGCAGCATACAGATGGGGCGTTCGCGTAGTTTCTTATCAAAGAAAGCATAGACGTCTGCCGCCGGATTATCTTCTACCGGCGAGACTTTCAAGTCTTTTGCAGGCAAAATATATTCCTGCCGCGTGTATACCTTCAGTGAATATTCAAACACTTCGGTATATCCCTGCGAACGATAATAATCAAACAACCACTTTTCGGCAGGTATCAAGGCCGTCAAAGCAATATTTCTTTGTTGCATTTCACAAAAAGCATCCTGCAGAAGGCGCTTCATCAATCCTTTCCCCTGTTCGGAAGGCGCCGTACAAGCGCCGGAAATATAGGCTACACTTATTTCCTCTCCGCAAAAAGCCATGGTATAAGGCAGCATTTGCAGAGCCGACAGGATTTTCCCTTCTTTCTCTACGACTAACGCATTTTCATCACGATAAACGCTATCGAAGTATAAATGCATAAACGCATCAGAGTCGCCAAAAGCATCTTTCCATAGATCTATGATCTGCTCTTTTTTTGTCTTCATCTTTACATCAATTAATCATCCCGCTTGTAAAAGTAAACAATTTGTTTTATATCAATTGTTACATCAGGTAAAGTGAGATAACGAACACTATAACTTTTTCATCGTCTATAGTGTATAACATCCTATGCCTATCGTCAATGCTTCTTGACCAGATACCGCTTTTTTCATGTTTTAACCGGTGGGGTTTCCCGGTTCCAGTCTCCGGATGTAGCTCCAGTTCTTCCAACAATTTGTAGATACGTTTCAGCAGTATTTTATTGCCAGATATGATATGTGTTTTCAGATCCTTCTCTGCGTCTATATCCAATTCCACAAAATACGTCATAATCCCATTTTTATACGGAGTTCTTCCATTGTGTACCTTTTTGTTTTACCCTCTCTGATGTTTTTTAATCCACGTTCAATAATTGCGTCCAATTCTTCCTTACTCATCAGTGTATCATCATCGGTCACCGGAACAATTTTAAAACTTCCACTACCTCTTGATTTCAAAATAACATCTTCACCCTCTTTAGCCATATTCAGGTATGTTCCTTGTTTTTCCCTAAACTCTCGTGTACTGATTACTAACATAATTTTTATTTTTAATGTGTACCAAACTGGTAATAAATATACAACTTATTTTTAATAAAGCACATATTCCTGAATTATTTTTGATGTCTTAGACCGGCCCAGTTCTGCCTCCGGTATTCTATCCGGGTAATATTATTTCTTCTGTTCTTTCTATAAACGCATTAGCGTACCTTCTATGCTTAATTAACTACTCTCTTTTATTTTATTTACTTTTCGCAAAAGTACTTCACAGTCCTGAATGGTATTTTTGTAGTAATTAGAGATTAAGTCAGTTTATTTTCGTAGCAGAAAGGCTTGTCTGTAATCCTGAAATTGTGCAGTGCAGCACATAGGGCAAAAACTCTTTCAACAAAAAGATTCTTCCTCAAGCGGCA